>JAHFAF010000298.1 GCA_023250715.1 Pseudobdellovibrionaceae bacterium
ATATTCTTCAAAGCGTTCCGGTTCTCGGATTCATGCCGGGGCTTGTGCTCGCACTCGTCCATCTTTTTCCGAGTAGCAATTTAGGCTTGGAGTTAGCTGCCATCGTGATGATTTTTACCGGCCAGGGATGGAATATGGTTTTTAGCTTCTATTCCTCGGTGAAAAATGTCCCGACGGATTTGCGTGAGATGGGAGATCTTTTTCGCTTGAGCAAATGGGAGGCCTTCAAGAAGATCGAGCTGCCCTTTTCGATGAATGGGCTCCTGTGGAACAGCATGCTCTCGATGGCGGGGGGCTGGTTTTTCGTGATGACCATCGAGTCTTTTTCGCTCGGGGACAAGGACTTTCGCCTTCCGGGCATCGGCTCCTATATGGCAGTGGCGTATGAGAAAGGCGATCTGACTGCGATCGTCTGGGGAATCATCGCCATGTTTACGCTCATTATCGTCGTGGATCGTGTGATTTGGGCGCCGCTTGTAGTCTGGTCGGAGCGTTTTAAGTACGACCGGGACAGTCACCGCGCGATTCCGAAGTCGGTTATCTTAGAGTGGCTGAAGCGTTCGAATATTTTGGGCGAGTATTTCAAGGTTCAGGACGAGGTCTTGAAGTGGCTTCAGCACGAGCGGATGGCGAGTCAGGAGAAGCTAGAGGAGGTTTTTCATTGGGGAACGAGTTTCCGTCGCTATCTACCTTACATTCGGGCCGTGATGGCCGTATTTCTCTTGATGGGGACGGCCTATGGGGCCCGAAGCATCTATCACCTGCTTTCGGGAAATAGTCTCGTGAACTGGCTCTTGGTCATTAAATATACCTTTTTCACGGGACTTCGGGTTACGGCCGCGGTCATTATCGGTAGTTTATGGACCATTCCGGCAGGAGTTTTCATTGGAACGCACCCGGTGTGGACCTCGCGCCTTCAGCCGGTGATTCAAGTCGTCGCTTCGTTTCCGGCACCGATGCTTTATCCCATCATCATTTTCCTTCTCTTGAAGTTAAACATCGGGCTCGAGTTTGGGGCCGTTGTGCTCATGCTCTTTGCCTCTCAATGGTACATTTTGTTCAATGTCATCGGGGGAGCGACGCTCATTCCTCATCAGATGCTCGATGTTGCCCAAGTCTATCGCGTGCGAGGTTGGGATAAATGGAAAGCGATTCTGCTCCCGGCGATTTTTCCCTCGCTCGTGAACGGTTGGATCACCGCCGCGGGTGGAGCGTGGAACGCCTGTATTGTTTCGGAGTTCGTCCTTTACCAAAAGAAGGAGCTCATGGCGACCGGGATTGGATCGGCCATTACAAAAGCTGCCCAACAGGGGCAATACCCCGAGCTTGCGGCGGCAGTCTTCGTTCTGGTGATGACAGTAGTCTTGATCAATCGGTTCTTCTGGGGGAACTTGTATCGTCTGGCGGAAACGAGATTCCGTCTAGAGGGATAGCGACATGGCAGCAGTGATCAAAGAACCCTTGCTCGCATTGGAGAGAATCTCCCACACCTTTCGTCTCGAAAAGGGGCAAGAGCTTCAGGTGTTGAAGAACATCAACGTCTCCGTGCAAGAAGGGGAGATTGTCGCTTTTCTCGGGCCTTCAGGTTGTGGAAAGACAACGTCCTTGAAAATTATGGCGGGTCTACTTTCTCCAACAGAAGGCAGAGTGCTCTCTCATGGTCGAAGACTTAAGGGGGCCAATGAGCGTCTTGCCATGGTCTTTCAGAACTTTGCTCTCCTGCCTTGGTATACCGTCGAGCAAAATATCGGCGTGGGATTGAGTCCTTTCAATCTGACTGCTCGCCAGTTCCGGCATCGCCTGGAGGAGACCGTTGAAATGGTAGGACTTGGCGGGTTCGAAGAAGCTTACCCTCGAGAGCTATCCGGTGGGATGCGCCAGCGGGTGGGAATCGCTCGGGCACTCGCCGTTCGTCCGGAAATATTGTGTCTGGATGAGCCTTTCAGTTCCGTCGACGTATTGAACGCCGAGAACTTGCGGGCGGAGGTGATCGACATTTGGAGTGAAAAATCCAAGGCAGTAAAAAGCGTCGTCTTGGTCACGCATGACATTCACGAAGCGGTCGAAATGGCGCAGAGAATTTACGTTTTTGGCACTGACCCCGGCCATATTAGAACGGTACTGACAAACCCTCTGGCCTATCCCCGAAATCCCCGCGATTCGAAATTGCAAGAGCTCGTCGATGTTATTCATTCGGTTATTACCGAAGCATTGATTCCGGAAGAGACCGAGAGGCCTTCCCTCATTCAGCCTTCTTGGTACCAGGGCTTGGAAAATATTCCGCATGTTGGCCCTTCTGAAGTCATCGGTCTTCTGGAAGTCTTGAATGATAAGGGCGGCAAGATGGATATCTTTCAGCTCGCAACCGAAACGGGCTCGGAGTTCGGCCATTGCCTTGCCGTCACGAAGACAGCGGAGCTTTTGGATTTCGTGGATACGCCTCGGCAATCCGTGGCATTTACCGATCTTGGACGTCGGCTGATGAAAGCGGATACGGCCGAGAAAAAGGAGATCTTTTCAGGGCAAGTTCGAAACCTCCGTATTTTTCAGACGCTTTTGACTTGGCTCGAAGAAAGTCCTGAGAATCAAATCGAGCGCGACGCCGTAACGGCGAGATTGCAAACTTACTTTCCCAATGAAAAACTCGATAGACTGTTTGATACGCTCGTCGGCTTCGGCCGTTATGCTGAAATCCTTTCCTACAATGCAAAACTTAGCTTACTGACGCTGCCAAAACCGGATGAGCCCGAAGAGGAATTACCGCCCGCCGAAGGTACGTCAGCAGCCCCGAAAGAATAAGGGGTCAATTTACTTTCAATATTGATTGGTGCTGGAGCTAATTGGCCCAAGCACCAATCAATATTGAAAGTAAATTGACCCCTAAACACGACAAGTGCACTAAGTGAATACACCCAGATATCTGCATGAAATTTAGAGGGAAAGGCATTTACTGCCCGAAAGTTGGATAGCTAAAGAGGGGCTTTGAAAAGTCCCCTACGCTTGAAGGTCTTTGGCAACGCGATTGCAATTATAGAACATTACAATTTGGATATAACCCGCGCACCCCGCGGACGGTCAGGAATACGCATCTTGGAGTAGACAACGATTTAATGGACCGGTTCGATACGGGGCAATGTCAAGAATCCTGGGGCTGGTCTAGCGAAGCTGGACTGGCCCGGGAACCCAACTTCGGCTCACTGTCTAACAATTCGACACCTGTTTAACTACCTGACAGCCACGAAATTCATTTGGCATTGCTTGCACTAGGAATCCCTCGAGCAATCGGGGCTCGGAGGGCCCCCAACATGAATGGCAATTACGAATTCCTCTCAGTAACGGCAGCCTTGAGAATCTTCTTTGAAAAGTTGGCGGTAACCTTCGTGGTCGGACTTGGCGTGGTCTACATCCTGTTTAATCAGGATCTCGCGGCCCGGCAGTCTGCCACGCAAAAAAATATTTTGGTCGCTGGAGCTTCTGTTCCAGCCCATGGGGCACAGGGGGATTGATCCGGGAGAGTGGAGTGTCTTCGTACTCTTTCTCTGTCAGCGATGGGAAGCAGACAGGAAAGAAAGCGGATGAAGATGATGACGAGCGTAAGTTAATCCTTGCTTGGGTTGGCAAACGATTTCGTAGCCGGATCTCGATTTCTTGCGCTGAAAAGCGCGAGAAAAGAGCTGCTTAAGGCAGACGCGGGGGCGAAAGCCCACGCGGTACCACTACTCCTCTCTCACCCGCTGCTTTCGTTGTGAAAGCAGCGAGGTATTCGTGGCTGGGAGGCTTCGGCCTCCCAGCCACTTTTTTTTTACTTAAGGTAAAATAGGCCAATGTCGTCCAGTTCCGAAAAGCCTACCCTTGATTCTTCCACGGCAAGTCTTCGCGGTGAGTTAATTGAAGTAAAAATCATTGCAACAGGCGGCATGTCGCAGGTTTTTCGCGCGCGTCAACCGGCGCTCGATCGTTATATCGTCGTCAAGAAGCTGAAGGAAGAGCTCCTAGCCCACCCAGAAACCCTCGAGCGCTTCCGTCGGGAGGCGAAAGCTCTTGCGAGCGTGCTGCACCAGAACGTCGCCCACGTTTATGATTTCGTTGAAAATGGAAGAGAGTCTTACATCCTCATGGAGTACATCGACGGCGTCGATGTCTCCCAGCTCGTAGAGAAAGTAGGGCATCTACCGCCCGAGATTTGCGCCGCCATTCTTTTAGGTGTCGCTAAAGGAGTGAGTTACCTCCACGCCCATCATTTAATCCATAGAGACGTAAAGCCTTCGAATATTCGCCTCACCACACGTGGGGAAGTGAAGCTCATGGATTTCGGCATCGTGATGAACATTGAAAATCAGGGACTCACGCGTCCGGGGATGATGGTGGGCTCTCCGAGCTATCTCTCTCCCGAACAGGTCCTTGGCGATCCAATCAGCCCCAAGGCGGATGTATTTCTCCTGGGAATTTGCCTTTATGAAATGCTGACAGGGAGCCGGCCCTTCAAGGAAGAGGGCGGTGAAACAGTTTTTCAAAGAATTCGCGAATCGAAGTACGTTCCGCCCAGAGAGATGAACTCCGCCATCCCGCCAGCGCTCGAGCGCATCGTACGCAAGTGCCTGCAAAAAAATCCAGACAAACGTTACGAAGGCGTAAAGAATTTAATTGTAGATCTGGAACACACTCTCGGGCCTGAAAAGAGTTCGCATACGGAAGACCTCATCTTGAAGTACTTGGACGAGGAAGCCTTGCTGGTTCCTTCCATTCCGTATCACCCTATTGAAATCCAAGGTCCTTCTTGGAAGCCTTGGTTCGCTGCCGCCGCCGTGATGGCGGTGATGGGACTTCTCGTCGGGTTTGGAGCAGGTGTTTGGTGGGCCAACCACCCTGCTTCCGGTGAGTCTGCGCAAACCGGATTTCCCGCCCCGAAGCCACTCAAATCCAATAACAAGTAGTTGCCGTATAAGACGTGCTGCGTTACGCCCTATGGACTAGGAGGCGAAATGCGAAATTTCATTGTTTTGGGTTTAGTGTTGGGTTCCTTTTCCGCTTTTGCGGATATCAGCGAGTTCGAGCGAGGTTTTCTTGCGGGTAAGGAAACTTGCCACGTCGATGTGGCGCCGACCATGGGTTATGTTTGCAGAGTCCCCACCACAAGTAGTTATTCGGTGGAATCTGGCGTGGGCCGGACCAAGGCAGAAGCTCTTCTTCGGGTGAAGCCGGACCACCTAGGCGAAGCATATGAGTCAGGCAGACCGCCGGTTTGCACTCAGTTCTGATACTTAAGTTCATAATTTAGTTTATTCTTTCTGACATTCGGGCTAGTTTTGGCTCGCCGTGTTTTTTAAAAGTAAAAGCCAAGGTGTGACGGAAGCCGACGTGTTGAAGGCGTTGTCGGAGGTCCAAGATCCGGATCTTCATAAGGACATCGTTACGTTGGGCTTTGTAAAAAAACTTAAAATCGATGGCGGGAAAGTCCACTTCGATGTCGAGCTCACGACCCCCGCCTGTCCGGTGAAAGACGAACTTAAACGCCAGTGCGAGGAGAAAGTGAGCGCTCTTCAAGGCGTGTCCGAGGTGGAAGTGCACATGACGGCCAATGTCCGTTCCACCACCCCTCAAATGCCCAATCGGATTTCGCTTCCCACCGTTCGCAACGTAATCGCCGTCGCCT
>JAHFAF010000299.1 GCA_023250715.1 Pseudobdellovibrionaceae bacterium
GGCCACAATAGATGGAGCAAAGTTAAAAACATCAAGGGCCCGCTCGACGCCAAACGCGGGAAACTTTTCACCAAAATCACCAAAGAAATAATGGTCGCTGCAAAAATGGGCGGCGGCAGTCCCGACACCAATGCTCGCCTTCGCACGGCACTTCTTGCCGCTAGAGGCGCTAGCATGCCCAAGGACACAATCGAGCGCGCGATCAAGAAAGGTACGGGAGAACTCGAGGGTGCTGTGATCGAAGAAGCGATGTATGAGGGCTACGGCCCCGGTGGCGTTGCTATCCTCGTCGAAACAACAAGCGATAACAAAAATCGCACCGTTTCTGATTTGAGAAATTTATTTAAAGGCGGCGGCGGCAACATGGGCGAAGCGGGAAGTGTCGCCTGGATGTTCACCCACTACGGCCAATTACTGTTCGAAAAAGAAAAGAACCCGGAAGAAAAGGTGATGGAGGTGGCACTAGAAGCCGGTGCTCAAGACATCGTCACGAGTGGCGACTCAGTCGAAGTGCTGACCGGTGTTTCCGATGTGTACAAAGTTCGCGACGCTTTTGAAAAAGTAGGAATGCACCCTGTCTCCACCGGGTTTAGCTATGTCCCTAAAACCACGGTACCTGTGGAAGACAAAGAAAACGCGCAGAAACTACTCTCGCTTCTCGAAAATATCGAGGACCACGACGACGTCCAGCGCGTGCACGCCAATTTCGAGATGGAAGAAAAGTTATTTGCGGAGTTAGCTCCAAAATAATTCCTCTATTCAATTGCAGAGGGAACAGTACGACACGGAAGCTGCTTTTGCTTTTCCAACAAGTTGTAAAGCGTAGGGACTCCCAAATCCTTCAACGCGCGCGCGCAACGAAGATCATCCTCACTCGGCCTAACCTGATTAAGAAATCCGTTGTAGAAGTAGGTGGCCCTCGTTTCATCCCAGCGCCTCACTACCTCCTGGATAATAGACTGCCAGCGCCCGCCGATTTCTGGATCCCGCGCAAGAAAAGCCAGATTGAGAAGAGACTGGATAATCTGAAAGTGCGGCATCCCACCTTCCGGGGCCAATCTATGCACCATTTGAGAAATCGTCGCCGAATTAATTCGCTTGTGCATTTCTTGGGAGGGATCTTCTCGATCGAGTTCCATGAGCGCCTCGATGGTCTCATCGGGTCGTTCGTGAATGACGCGAAAAATTAGCTCCTCCTCCGTCAGACGCTTCCGAAGAACATTGCGAAGTAACCTTCCAAGTTGGTTGGGGGGCGCGTTGGGCTGCGGATTTCTAGTCGTCGATAACAAATAATGAATCCTAATGTCGGAAAATGTTTTGAACCTCCGATCGACGAGAATTTCTACCAATTTTGGCCGTTGAACAAGATACTCCGCGTCGCCCAGCGCGAAAAGGTCTTGCGTGAGTGAGTCGTGTGTCCCTGAGGTCCTCATGAACTCGGCAGTCAGCGCCGTCATGGTCTTCCGGTAAAGGCGCCGCCAAATTTCAGGATGGGTATCGGCCACTTCCCGACAGCCGGCGAGGTCTCGAAGAAAACCACCGGAGGACTTGAGGATCTTGGCCGCGTGAGTAGTCTTCTTCTCTAACCTTTTCGCTAAAGAGGAAAGATCGACTCCCCCTTGAGTTCCCCTAGCTAGAATGGAATAGCTTGCCACCACTCCCTTGCGATCCTGCAGCAAGGAATCAAGTATTTTTCCATTCTCAAGATGCTCTTTGGCTTCCGAGTAGATCTCCTTAAGGGCATCCCTTTCGGGAAGTGACAGCCAACGCAATACTTCGCTCAATTCTTGCTCCGGGGATTTCAAGTGCGTGCGAATCTCAAAATGATTCTTCGTAATCATCCGAAGAATGCCGCGCATGTTTAGGGAATTGTTAAACCCAAACCCTTCCTCGGAAAACATCGCCTCGGACTCGCCTGCTTCAATAAAGCGCAAAAGAAAAAGGTGATTTATCGCTTGGAGTAGCGGCGTAAGATCGCGGCTCTCATCCACGGTGCTAATGTGAATATGCAAAGAGGATTCCCCGTCATGATTTTTCAAGGGATCTCTTAAGTAGGCCGACATACCGGAAATATCGCCAAACCTGCTCAACTCTCCCAGGAACTCCTCCGGCTTAAAGGTAAAGGAATCGTCCTTGAACTCAAGTCCCCCGGGCGTCCCATGCCAATTCATCGATCTCAAAACAATTCGAATATCCAATGGAATGTCCGTACTTGGTTTAACTTCACCAGGTCTCTTCGCGGCGAATGCAGCCTTGGACAAGGGATCGATGTGAGAAAGATCCACCAGCCGAACCTTGTCCCAATTCGTAAGACGGGTCCAACGCTCTCGCACCGTGGCCTGCGCGGCACGGGTCCTTTCCAATTGCGCGGAAGAAAAAGCTGGCCTGGAAAGGGAGGTGGAGTTCGGGGAACTCTGACCCGTGTCGGTTACTTGAGAATAAATTCGGACAGAGGGCGGAGCAAGCGAAGCGGGTTTCCCTTGCGCATCCACAATCTTCTGCGTCTCGATAAACGTTGCTCCCAGATCCGCCTCGAGACCTTGCACAAGTTTTTCTCGCGTCTCTTTCGGCAGGGATTGGAGGTTGTCGAAATCATCCAGGTACGCGTTAAGCATGGTCTCGGTCAAATCGCCGCGGAATGCTCCCGGGATGGTGAAATACCGCATGAGAGCTTGAAGACGAATGGGCTTTAGCTCAATCTCTTTCGCCAGCCGAAATTCTCCGTTGTATTGGGAAAGGTCGTCCGCCAACGCAAAAAGCGAGGGGAAAAATAGAAGATAAATCCAAAATGCTTTGGCACTCCCGTACACCGGTCCCCCGAGGGCTAAGAGATGCAAGCAGAATACCTAATCCCTAGGCTCAGCTACCTGAGGAAAGTGTCAAAAGTTTAGACACGCCTACTATCGGTATTCGGGGGAACAGTATCGCAGGTTTTAAATCCTCCTACGCCGCTTCTTTGAACGCGATCTGATACGGACTACGCGGCATAAAGACGGAAATACGTTTATAGGAAAAGGCTAGCACCGGCCTCTTGGAGCCTTTCGCATCCTTACTTTCCTTAAGGTCAATGAAGCCAGTTGACTTAAGTCCCGTGCAGTCTCGAAGAACGGCTGCAAAATCCCTGTCCACGATTTTTGTAAGCTCGTAAATGGTCTTGGGTTCGCAATTATAGATAACTGTTAAGATCTCCACCTTCTGCATTGTCATAAAGTTGCGAAACCCTTCAATGGATTCAAAGTAGATCTTATTCTTTCGTTGAATCAGCGACTTTCTCTTCGCCAGAGCCGCCGTGACTTCCCTATTGAAGGCTTTGAAGCTCTGAAAATGAATTTCTAGGACGTCATTTTTCTTCATTTCGAACTAACCTTTCAGCTTCTCTGAGAAACTTCTGCAACGCTTCCTCATGGTCACTTGTTTCAAGCCTTTCCCGGTAATCAGGCTCCATGGGCAATTTCGCGTGTATGTGAAATCCGTAGGGCTCATGATTATCCACCAAAAGGCGAGCTATTTCTTCATAGGTGTCCAAGAGAACGAACCTCGCCTTAATTCCCAAGGGGAATTTGTCGCTTTTTGGGACGGCAAATACCTTAATGTCGACTTCGTACCTACCATCGTTACCTAGCACTAAAGTCCGGGCTAAAATAACCTTAGCCTTCATTCCCATTACTACTCCATTATCATATATGATTACAAATCATATATTAACCACTTCGAAAGGGGTATGGCCGGTAGGGAGCATGCCGCGGCCAACACAAAGGCGCTTTAGTCGATTGTGGCGGGGACCGATCGGCACACGGTGCTTGCGCTCGTTGCTTGGATGACTCCTCGCTCCACCAACAGGGTGTAAAAAGAAGGCACTCCTAGGTCTTTCAAATTCCGGGCCAGTGCTATGTCTTTTTCCGCCACATCCAGCCTCTCCAATGCGGGATAGTAATCAAGGTTCCCTTCGCCCGGATCCCACTCCTTCAAAAGCGCTTGAATAAATGGGCGCCACCTCTCTCCCACTAATACATCCTGAGTAATCGAAGTTCGCCCTCGAAGGGCGTCAAAAATTTGAGTAGGTGTCCCGCCCGTAAGAACAGTGTTTCGCACAATTCTCGAATAGGACCCGGCTTCTAGATTTTTTGGAAATTCATGGGAAGGATCCTCTCGATCGAGCTCTACGAGTGCCTGGAGATTTTCCTCGACCTTCCCCCAGGAAATCAGCAGAAACGGAAGATCTGCCTTACTCAGCCGCTTCCGCAACGAATCTCGCAGGAGTCTTCCGAGCTCATTAGGTGGTGCATTTTTCCGAGAGTCGAAAGTTGCCCACAGCATGCCACTAATTCCCTGCACTGACTTCGATTGGTAAATGAGCGATTCCAACTCCTCTACAAGACGCGGGTGCTTGATAAAGTGTTCGGCATCTCCAATTGCAAAGAGATCTTGAATCATCTCGAAAGGGCTAGAATTTATGGACTTGGTAGTCACTAACTTCATTACTTCACGGTAGAGCTTCCGCCAAAGCTTGGGATGGGTCTCGGCTACGCCCCGACTCGAAGCGAGATCCTTTAGATAAAATTCGGTGGACTTGAGAACCTTAGGAGTCTCTTTTTCCAACTTCACCGCCACACCCGACAAATCCACTCCTGCTTCGGTTCCCAAAGCCAGTAGAGAGCATGCTGCAACCACACCCCTTCGATCCTGCAGCAAGGAATCGAATATTTTTCCATTTTCGAGATGCTCTTTGGCTTCCGAGTAGATCTCCTTAAGAGCCTCCTTTTCGGGAAGTGATAGCCAACGCAATACTTCGCTCAATTCTTGTTCCGGGGTTTTCAAGTGAGTGCGAATCTCAAAGTGATTCTTCGTAAGCATCCTAAGAATGCCACGCGCGTCTAGATTACTTCGAAACCCATACCCTTCCATAGAAAACATTGCCTCGGATTCACCTGCCTCAATAAACCGCAGGAGGAAAAGATGATTTATCGCGTGGAGTAGCGACGTAAGATCGCGGCTTTCATCCACGGTGCTGATGTGAATATGCAAAGAAGATTCCCCATCATGATTCTTCAAGGGGTCTCTTAAGTAGGACGACATGCCGGAAATTTCGCCGCACCTTTGTAAGTTCCTGAGAAATTTCATCGGATCAGTCATACGTTCTGAAATCCTGTCCTTGATCTCAAGTCCTCCGGAGATTGAATGCCAATTCATGGATCTCAAAAGAATTCGAATATCTACTGGAATGTCCGTGCGTATTTTGATTTCATCAGGTCTATTCTCGGCGAATGCACCCATGGACATAGGATCGATGCGAGAAAGATCCACGGCCCGAACCTTGTCCCAATACGTAAGACGGGTCCAACGCTCTCGCACATTAGCCTGCGCGGCACGCGTTCTTTCCAGCTGCGCGGAAGAAAATGCTGGCCTGGAAAGGGGAATGGAGCCCGTGGAACTCTGACCCGTGTCGGTTACTTGAGAATAAATTCGGACAGAGGGCGGAGCAAGCGAAGCGGGTTTCCCTTGCGCATCCACAATCTTCTGCGTCTCGATGAACGTTGCTCCCAGATCCGCCTCGAGACCTTGCACAAGTTTTTCTCGCGTCTCTTTCGGCAGGGATTGGAGGTTGTCGAAATCATCCAGGTACGCGTTAAGCATGGTCTCGGTCAAATCGC
>JAHFAF010000300.1 GCA_023250715.1 Pseudobdellovibrionaceae bacterium
ACCCCAGGAGCCGTTTCTTTTCCGGATGTCGATTCTGGAGAATCTTCGAATCGTAGTTCCTGAGGTGACCGAGGAGGAGATATGGAAAGCGGCCGAAGCTTTGAATTTACTCAATTTCCTTGAAACGAGGCCAAGGGGACTGGATTCGTTTGTTGGAGAGAGGGGGGCGGCTCTCTCCGGCGGGGAAAGGCAAAAAATTTCTCTGCTGCGATTCGCGCTTCGTGCGAAATATAGCTTATTTTGTCTACTTGATGAACCTACAAGTTATGTGGACATCCAAAGTGAAAGTGCTTTGATGAACGTGTTGCTGAAATTATGTTCGGGCAAAACGACGGTGATCGTTTCTCATCGGCCATGGGTTATCGAGCAATGTGATGAAACTCTTCCTCTAGCAGAGTGCCTTCCTTGATCTATTTTCTGACATACTTAATTTCCTTTATTGGAACGAAATATTTTGGGCTTGAGTCGACTATTTTACTGATGAAGCGCCTTGGGTATTTTCTGAGAGGGTCTTTCAGGGGCCGGGAAGAAGTAAATGGCATTGAAAGGAAGCTAGAAAGAGCCCTGCACAAAGTTCCCTTAGCCGTTAAATGTCTCGATCAAGCAATCGTCACTTGGTTCTGGTTGAATGTTAATGGTCATAAGGCCATTTTGCGTATCGGGGTAAGTGTGACCCCCTTAGAAAGTCATGCGTGGGTGGTGTTGGGGAATAAAGTGTTCGTAGAAGCGACAAGTATCCCCGATCTAAGTATTGTGGCGGAGTATGAATCGTGGGCACAATAGTACGATTAAGTCTCTACTCCTGTCCGTTTAAATGCGCTGCGACTTTCGCCTGCATCCGGGACAATTGAGTTTTCATCTCGGTATTTTCTGGCGCTAAGGCCACCGCTTGAACCGCGAACTCCAAACCTTCCGACAGCCAGCCTTCATCGGAGAATGCCCTGGAAACTTTCAAGTAAAACTTGGGATCCTTTGGATTTGCATCCTTATCAAAACGCGCCTTTAACTGATCTTGCAGTTCATAAAGGCCCACGTCGCCCATCCGCACTAGGAGCTTGTCCTCACGGATAAATCTTTTTTTCACTCGCTCGCCCCAGACTCTCTTTTCGACAGGACCCCAAAGAATTGCTTGGTAGCCGAGCAGTTCTCCATAAGGTGCGACCGATCCAGCTCTCTCCGTTCGCCGCAAAAGGTCTTCTTGTCTCATATTAATGCGAGTGTGCACTGTCGCATCGAGTGCCGAAGCGAAAGAGGAAGTCACACGCATCGCTAGGGGAAAAGACAGTCCCAGCCCCTCGGAATCTACGGCCGCAATGATCGGCATTGCGGGATAAATTTTCTCAAGGGCTTCGTTCATCGCGAAGTAATCATTCCAAGCGATCTCCTTGCTGAGAATCGTTTCTTTACCGACATATGCATAGAGAAAATAGCCATGGATCCCAATTCCCATTAAGGCCATAACGGCAAGGGGGACTTGGATTGCCGATCTGTTTAGCCATTTTCTTCCCCGCGGAATCAGATCCAAGAGCGCGAAAAGTGCCACGCCTGAGGACAAAATAGAAAAATGTCGACGGACTTCAGGATCCGTTGCAAGATAAAAAAAGCATAAGCTTCCACCGACGAGAAAGAGTGCTGAATAGGATCCCCAAAAGCGATCGCTCCTCTTAAACAGACAAAAGAGAATTAGTCCGCTTAATAGTATTCCCTGTATCCCTAAGTTTCCAATCAAGACAGTCGGCAGAGCGAGCCATTGCCAAGGGAGAGCCGAGAGAAATGCCCACTGAGTCGCTCCGGGGCGAAAGACGAGTAGGTGTGCGGAGTAACCGTTCACGAAAAAATAGACGATTCCCCCCAATAGGAAATTGCGTCCAGCGACGCGGAGCCAGGGCGAGTGTTCTTTTGTCTCGCAAATATGCAGGTAGAGATAGAACGGAACAAAGAGTACCGCTGTAAACAAGGGGGAGGAAAGAAAAGCAAATAGAAAAAGAGTGAAACCTCCCCAGCCATTTAGGAGCTTCTTTTCACGTCGTAAGAGGACAAGAAACAAGCTCGCAAAAAGAAAAAAGAAGGCATGGTGAGGGCAGGTGAGAACGAGAAATTTAACGCTGAAATTTCGAAAAAACAAAGGCTCGACAAAGCTCCAGTCAGCTTCGATTCCGGCGTGCCCATTCACGAGGAAAGACAGCACCAGGTTGAAGGCATCCGAATGCAAAAGAAGAAAGAGCCCGAGCAGTGCTAGAGCCTTTCGATTAAGAAGTAGAGCGGGTCTAATTAAGAAAGCCGCCCAGTACAGGAAAAAATACAAAAGAAATCCGGTAAAAAGCACAAACCCCTTGAGCCACTCGAAGGAAATTGAAGGATTGAAAGGTACGAAAAAGACCGCAGCCATTTGATCCCAGATCAATTGGAAAAGGAAAGACGAGTGGGGGAGAAAAGGGGATCCGGTCCTTCTGACCAATGCCTTAATGAGAATAAGGTGGCGCTCCAGATCGCTTTGGATGGGCGGTCTAAGGTAAGGCCAGGCTTGTTTTGTGAGAATGAACGCGTCGTCGGCGATACTCACGAGCGCGAGTAAGGCGATTGCACTCAAAAAAAAGGGCGCATTGAGTGGCCGATTCAGCCGAAGGGTGAGGGTCCTTGCCGTGAAGTACGTGCCTATCGCGCTAAAGCACCAGGCTCCAAGAAATTGTGGCCATCCCGGATTCATTACTCTTCCGCTGACCGCCGCTGCTACAGAGAAAAACCCGAGGAAAAAAAGGAGGTGCACCGGAAAGAGGGTGAGGAATTTCTCGCGCGAATTCCTTTGAAGCCGCAGCATCAAATAAGGGGGCATGACGAAGACGCCGATAGCGACGAGGAAGCAAAGAAACATGTCCCAAAAGCTTGGGGTCCGCTCCAGATCCTGTCAAGGCACGGCGGTGTTCTCGATAGGCCTAAAAGAGGGGAAAATTTCGATCAAGTCGAAGTCAAGGAAGAGATTTTCTCTAAAAGGCTTGGGTTGAGTCACGATCTTTTCTCCCGAAATTTGCACGCGCGAAGAAAATTTCCAGGGCGAAGAGGCCGTCTCTCTGCCGTACCACTCGTAGATTCCATCTGGAATTCCTTTGATCGTTGAAAAAAGCCGAATTCTTTGAATGTAGAGTGGGGGGAGAGTTGGAGTAATGTCCTCAGTCAACGTATTGTGCTCATCCGTATTGATGATAAACACATCTCCAGACTTTGCGAACGCCCCAACACCGGGGACGGAAACCCATTTTCGATTCTCTCCGGAAACAGGGAGAACGTAATCGCCCCCCATCCACTCTTGGACCGGCCGCTCCGAGAAGAACCGCACTACATGCGAGTGAAAGTGGTAGAGATAGCCGTAGTGATCTTCCGGATGGAGGACTGCTTCCTTCGGGTGCATGCCGTAATATTTTCCAAGCCAGTAGATCTTTCCGTTTTCGGCGATAGCCTTTGCTCGAAGGCTGACCTGTTTCTCAAAGGCGGTGAAGTAGAAGGGATCCAGGTACTTCAAGAATTCCTTCCCGGCGCGAATTCCACCATGAACGATAAGCAAGCTCAGAATCGCCACGCGAGCCCAACGCCAGGAAATCGCATGTAGCCCTGAAAATGCCAAGAAAACTAAAGACGGCAGGACAGGAAAAAGATACCGCACTTCTTTCCCGGGCTGAAAAAATGCGTGGTAGGCGACGTATACCAAGGCCCAGAGCGCGTGAAACTCGAATACTTCATCTCTTTTCTTAGCGCGGAGATAGCAGGTTATCGCCCAGGCAACTAGCGTAAGAAGGGGAAGGGCCAACCCCAGATTCAAGAATTGAAAAAAAATAAAGTAGGGTTGAAAGCCCGTGTAGTGGTGGCGATACAAGAGAGTCAGTTCCCAGAGGAAGTCGGGCAGGGCTCCCGATAGCGAAGAATGGTGAATGAAGGGGTAGATAATAAGAGGAAGCCCTAAGAAGACGGTGGCGGAAACACTCAGGAGGGGCAGTAAGGGGCGCTTTTCTTTTCGAAGAAAGCCGTGCAAAACGAAAAATACGGAAAGAAGGACGAGCAGGTTGTAACGAGAGGCGATGGCAAACCCAGAAGTGAGGCCCGCATAAATATATTGGCGCCGAAAGTAGAAAGCGAATGCCCCCCAAACCAAAAGCGCTGAGAGGAGATCTTCCTTAGCGGAAGGGGCGTAATGGATGAAGAGAGGAAGGAAAGCTAAGGCTATTACTCCTCCCAGCGCCCACTCGGCGCTCAATCGCTTCCGATAAATATTCAATACAATCCCCATCCACGCCACGAAGAAGAGAATATTCATCAAGTGGCTTGCTCGAAAGCCTAGGCCTTCCCATTGAAAGTGGGATTCGATCCAAAACCATGGCGCATGGATCAAGGAAGGAAAAAGAAAACGGCGAATTTCATAGGGGCCCTGGCCATATGCGATTGTTTTTGCGTTGGAGAGTGTATTGAACACATCGAAATAATCGATTTGCACTTTTGCGGCGATGAAAGTGAGGGTGAGGAAGAAGCTTGCCAGCAGGCAGGCGGCGGAAAATTGGATGGCAAATTTTCTCCGGTCCATACCGGTTAAGGGTAACACGAGGGGGGGGGACCAGGGGGAAGGGGTGTTCCAAATATATTTTTGGAGACAATCTGGATTAGTCACAAAAATAGCCACGTTTTCCCTAAGATCTTCTTGACATAGCGCGTCATCAGAGAGGACACCAGGAGATTACAGGAGGAGATTGGTATGACCCAACTTAAATTAGCAGCGGCACTTGTGTTGTCGCTGTCGTTCCCAACAATTGCAGATGAATATCAGAAAAATGGTAGCCCCCAGCTTCTTGAAAAGAACTACGAGGCGATGCACCAGATTGAGCGCGCTTACGAAATCGGTAAGTCCTCGCTCACCCTTTCGGTGGATTGCCAAGAGTCCAAAGAAGCCGCTGAAAAAGCGCTAGCCGCGAAGCTCAGCCAGGTTCAGTCGGAAGTCGATGCAGCCCTTACGAAGCTCGGCCTGAGTGAGAAAAACGAAAAGGCCGGTTACGATGTGACGGGAGAAATCTCTTCCTACGCGTCCAGCCCCGTGAATAACCAGCTCGATGGCGACCAGAAGAAGTACTACTGGACGAATCGTTGCACAGGCGAAAAACACGACGGCCCGGTGCGCGCGAAGAACGTCTTTCAGGCATCCAAAGAGATCACCGTATGGTTCCCGAATCAGGGAACAGTGTTAAATGACTTGAGTGTTCTCGTAACAAAGGTCGAAGCGCTTTCCGATAAAGCGGCAAGTGGCGTGAAAGTGGTTTGCAATTCCAGCGCCGGCACCAACTACGATCTCGATGTGACCAAAGCGACCGAAAAGGCCGCCTGGGAAGAAGTCGAGAAAGTGGCGAAGGAAAGAGCTCAGGATAAGAAGGACTCTGACTTCACTTCGACGAAGTACGACAACGCTTGGGAGGGAGCAGCTTCCTTCCAACAAAGTGGCCGCACTCGTTTGCCGCGTCCGAACGTCTTGAAGGAAAACGGACAGTGGATTGCGAAGTTTTCCGACAGCCGGAACTATTCCATTTACTACAAACAATCGTCCTTGCCCCAGAGTGGTGCGGGAGAGCTGACG
>JAHFAF010000301.1 GCA_023250715.1 Pseudobdellovibrionaceae bacterium
GGCGGCCATTGAAGGGCTCTCCCCTTCTCACTTCAAGAACCGCGCGGCCGGCGGGCAGGGCCATCCAGTTCAAATCGATCTCCATCAATTCACCGACTTCAAACGGGAGATTCTCAGGTGGAATGGCTTCGAACACCGGCGTGGGAGTAGGGGTCGGGGTAGCCACTTTCTCGTCCACAGTTTTTCCTTTTTTCTTTTTCTTTTTCACCGGCAGCAACTTAGGAAGTGGGACGGGGGAGGGAGCGGGCTCCGTAACAAATGTAGGGACCGACACCGTTGGGTCCGGAGGAATCTCAATACCGGTAGAAGTTGTTCCGGAAGGAGCTGTGGCGCAGCCCCAAAGGGTGAACAGAATCAAAACTGCGGAAGTAACCCAAGACGGAGAGAGCCATCGAGGTTCGCCTCGAAAGGGCTTCCAGCGGCGGTGTAACCAGAGCCACTGCTCGGGGTTTTTTCTGATAATGCGCTCAAGGACATCATTCAAGAATTGGGTTTTTTGATAAAAACGCTCGTCTTTATCCTCGGAAAAATCCGGCATCTTGAGAGGGGGCTCGATGCGGATGCGGGTTCGACCGTCTTTATCTCGAACCGCATAACCCGGAAGGATGGGGACGTCCCGCTTTTCCGTAAGTAAAGCCATCGCAACGGGTGTCCCTGCGGTCCGCCCAAAAAGCTTCACGGGTAACCCAATCGGCGGCCCCATAAATTGATCTTGAATGAAGGCGACAGCTCGGCCTTGCGAGAGAGACCTTAGAATGTCCTTCGCAGTACCACTCTCCAATAAAATTCGAGCGCCACTTTTTGCCCGATACCACTGCTGCAACTTCTCGGCCCATCCCACGCGCGCACGCTTTACGATCACGTCCAGCGGAATCCCTCGCGCTGCCACAGCACCCAACGCCCATTCCCAATTTCCAGTGTGCAAAGTCAAAATGAAAAAACCCTGATTGCGCCGAACCAGTTCGAATAGATACTCTTCACCGTCCACCGGCACCTTACGGTATTCAGCCTTATTCCAACTCAGACTTTCCAGCACCTCCACGAAAAATTGGCCGTATTGCCTGTAGTTCTGGCGGGCTAGCCCTGGAAAACCAGCCTTGGAAAGATTCTCCTCTATGATGGATCTACGAAACCTCAACACGAAGTAGGTGAAATCGCCCGCGAGATTTCCCATGGCTTTGCGAAGGGGCCATGGAATCAGCCGAAAGGCGTGAGAAAAAATCTTAAAAAAGACAATCACTTAGATATCCAACGGTTCTTAAGAAAGTACCAGAAATCCTCGGAAAGTTCATAACCTATTCGCAAACTCAACAGACTCTCCCCGCGCTCCTCAAAACGCCCCCGAAGCTTGAAATAGTCCTTGTCGGTCGTCACGCACACCGCTTGCAGGCTTCGCGCCGCACTCAGGATACCCTCGAGATCATCCTGGCCATAGACATGGTGATCGGAAAAGGATCGAAAGCCTTTCACGCAAGCATGGCTCTCCAACAGATTCTGAAAGCGATTAGGTCCGGCGATGCCGCAGAACCCGAATACCGAAGTCGATGGATCGAGCGACCAATTTTTCAAACTCAATTTTCCCGAAAACACGGGGACCCTGGGGAATCGCGATGAAAGGAAACCCCTCCAGATGATTTCCCGCTCCTTGTTTTCCACCCCCGTTAGCACGACTCCTCCCGCACGCCCGAGAGCAGAGAGGGGCTCCCTCAGCTCCCCCAAGGGTAAACAATAAGCATCCTCTAATTTCCTTTCCACATCGATGGCTATCAGATCCAGCTTGCGGCCCAATCGGAGGTGTTGAAAACCGTCATCTAGAATAGCCCCTACAAATTTAGAATTTTTTTCCACTTCCTGAACAGATCGCACGCGATCCTTTCCCACCAACACTGGGGATCCGGTGAGCTGGGACAACATCCAGGGCTCATCTCCAAACTCCCTGGGCCCGTCCAAACTTTCCTTATTTACCCAACTACCGCCACTCTCCGATCGGCCCCGATAGCCTCTCGAAAGAATTGCGACTCCTGGAAAGCGTTCCGCCACCGCCGCGACAAGAGGAGTCTTCCCAGAACCGCCGCTATGAATATTTCCGATGCAAAGCACGGGGATCAAAGGTTGATAAATTGGGCGGACAAACTTTCGACGAATGTGCGTGAACCCTGCCCAGAGGACCGAAAGAGGAAATAGAAAAATCCAAAAGAGATCTCTAAGAATCGCCACCCGCTTCACAGATGGGCCAGAATGTTTTCCGCAACTTTTTGACTGGCTCCGGCCCCACCCAAAAGCCTCCGGCAATGAGTAAGCCTCTGAGTAACGCGCGCGCGGTATTTTTCATCTTCGATCAAACGGCGGGCTTCCCCGACGAGATTGTCGACAGTCGCCTCGTCCTGAAACCACTCCCGAATAGCCTCTTCTTTCAAGAGAACGTTCGGCATTCCCATGTAGCCCTGGTAACGAACGAAGTTCTTATAAACCCACGCGTTGAGCGAACTCACTTCATAAAATAGCGTCGAAGGAGTGCCAACGAGGGCGGCCTCGAGCGTAGCTGTACCCGATGCAATCAAGGCGATATCCGCCCAAGCCAAAATTTCAAGGGCCCCACCCGCCTGAGCCAGGACGGGCTGAACCAGCCTATCCTTCACCTCCTGAGTGGGAAGTGTGGGCGGAATGGGCAATCGAAATTCCGCTTTGGGAAAATGGCGCCGGAGAATCGAGACCGTTTCATTCAATTTTCCCAAGTGATGACGTAGTTCACTGGGCCTGCTTCCGGGAAGTAACGCTATTCTTGGCGCAGCCGAGATCTCACCCTGAGACCGGTAGGCCTTACGAGCCGCAATACTCTCGATCAAAGGGTGCCCGACAAACTCCGCCTCCACTCCGCGCGCTCTGTAGAAATCCTGCTCGAACGGGAAGACCACCATCATTTTATCGACGAGTCTTTGAATTTTTTTCACTCGATAACCTCGCCACGCCCAAACTTGTGGAGAGATATAGTAAAAAACTCTCGTTCCCCGAGCTTTGAGATGGCGTGCGAGCTTCAGATTGAGATCAGGCATGTCAATGAGAAGCGCACAGCGTGGGCTTCTTCGCTCAATTTCGGAAACGAGTTTTCTGTACGACTTCCAAATCTCCGGAGCACGGCCGATGAGATTCGTAATTCCAAAGAGGCTCAATTCGCTAGCGGAAACCACAAGCTCGGCCCCTTGGCGACCCACAGCCTCTCCGCCAATGCCGAAAATAGAAAGATCAGATCGGCCCTGTTTAAGATGCTCGAGAACTCTCGCCCCATGGATATCGGCAGAAGCTTCGCCCGCGGCGATAAATAGATCAGACTTCATGAACCGCTTCCCGCCCTTTTTGGGGGCGATAAGGGGAACTTTGAAGGGCCGCCAGAACTCTGTCGGCCAAGCGTTGACACTGCAAACCTGCCCAACCATCTACATGGGGCTTGCGGCGCAAACTCACATTCTCTAGAAATTTTCGAGTTTGAGCAGCCAACGCATCAAACTCGCTTTGAAGGCTCAGTGTGAACTGCCCTTGGGGACTGCACCAATCGAGCCTTCGCTCCCCTTGAGTGGAAACCCGGCTCGCGGCTAAAAAAGCTCGTCGGCCTGAGGGAAATCGAAACCACGCGTGCACTAGATCGGATGTGGGGGAGACAGTCTGCCAACCTGAGGCATCCACCTCGATCGGCTCCTCTTGGAAAGCCGTCAAAAGCAAATCGAGGTCGTGAATCATAAGATCGTTCACCACATCTACCGCCGGCTCTCGCCCGACTTTTTCCGTATAACGGCGAATCGAGAGAAAGCTTGGGGCGGGAAGGGGCAGGTGAATATCCAGGCGGTACCGCTCGAGCAATCCCACTTGAAAAATTCTCTCGCGGCTTTCTGCAAGTTTACAAAGTTCTTCTGTCTCCTCCACACTTGCAGTCGCTGGTTTTTCCACGAGCACGTCTACCCCTGCCTCAAAAGCTTGCTTGGCGAGGCGGTAATGCGCAGAGGTGGGGGCCGCTATCACAACGGCATCGGCCTCAAATAGGATTTCAGAAACACTGCCAAATACACGAATGGGAAATTCCCGCTCTAACCCCACCCGTTTTGCAACATCCGGCTCAACCGCACCGATGACTTCCGCCAGTGGATCGGAAAGAAGCTTCTTCAAGTGCAATCGGCCCATATGACCGACTCCAATCACGCCAACTTTTACTTTGGAACTCATTTTACCGCTCAAAGCCCAGCTTAGAGCCGCGGACGAAATCCAAAAATGCTTTTACCTCGTCGGTTTGTCCCAACTCACCCAGGATTTTCTCCGTTGCTTGTGCCACGGTTAAATTCTGTCGAAAGAAAATTTTATAAAGCTTTCGCAGCCGCGAGACCGTCTCGACATTGAACCCTCGTCTCTCTAGCCCAACCACATTGATTCCCTGAACCTCGAAGTCATTTCCTTTCCCAACGAGAAAGGGAGGGATGTCTTTCCTCACCATCGAAGCACCACCAAGATAGCAATACATCCCGATACGACAGTGTTGCACCACTCCCGTCAACCCACCGATGGTTACGTAATCTCCGACACTCACGTGGCCCGCAAGGTTTACAGCATTCGCAAAAATCACTCCGCGGCCCACGGAGCAGTCATGGGCGACGTGGGAGTAAGCCATGAGGTAAGCATCTTCACCGATGGTAGTCTTCCCCCCGCCAGAAACAGTCCCTCTGTGGATAGTGACCGATTCGCGAAGGACCGAGCGGCTTCCAATCGTTACCGTTGTCGGCTCACCCTTATAACCCAAATGCTGGGGCTCGCCGCCAATTACGGAAAAAGGATATATCGTTACCTGGTCTCCCAAAGTGACTTGGCCGCGAACAACAACGTGGCTATGGATTTCGCAGTTCTCACCAAGTACGGCGCCCTCGTCAATAATGGAATAGGGCCCGACCCGAGTGCCCGCGCCCAATTTCGCGCCAGGATGGATAATGGCGGTAGGATGCAGGAGCTCACTCACCGCTCACCTCCTCTTCCAACTTCTTTAAACGCTCCCACATTTGAGGAAGCTTTCGATTGTAACGGATCATCTTTACTACTTCGCGCACCGGTACGGCTGGAGTAAGGAAGTAGGTCTCATCCCCTTTGATATTGGTGCTGCTCCCAGACTGCCCACCCATTCGAGCACGAGCGCCAATTTTTACGCCGTGACCGATTCCCACCTGTCCGCCCAGAATCGCACCATCCTCGACGACAACGGAGCCACCGAGACCGACCTGAGCACAGAGAATCACATTTTCCCCCACACGGCAGTTGTGGCCGACATGAACTAAATTATCGAGCTTGGTGCCTCGGCCAACGCGAGTTTCTCCCAGGGTCGCGCGATCGACTGTGCAAAGCGCTCCGATACGGACATCCTCTTCAATCACAACGGTCCCCACCTGAGGCATTTCCTGATATCCCGACTCCCCTTCGATATAGCCAAAGCCTTCTGAGCCTAAAATGGAGCCCGCAAAAATCTTCACCCGATTTCCAATTTCGATCCGATCCCAAAGCACAACCTGGGGATGAATCTCGCAACCTTCACCTATCTTAATTTGATTTCCAATT
>JAHFAF010000302.1 GCA_023250715.1 Pseudobdellovibrionaceae bacterium
TTTTCATTGCAGAGCTGCGCGTATAACGTAGATCCAATCTTCTTGTCCAAATCGCAAGCGGTGAGATACTGCAGTGCTCTTAGGGCATCCGGTCCAATGATTTCGAATTTCGAAAAAGAACTTTGATCGATGAGTGCGACTCTTTCTCGCACTGCCTTGTGCTCTTCACCCACCGCTTCAAAGAAGTTTGTTTCACTACGATCGAAGCTCAAGCGATCTTTCGGTTCCATCCCCTCTGGAGCAAACCAATTCGGCCGCTCCCACCCCGCGCGAGATCCGAAAACCGCTCGTCGGCTCTTCAATACATCATAAAGGGGAGACTTTCGAACCCCACGCACGGTCTCATGCTCATCGCCAGGGAAACGAAGTTTATAGTGCTTGCCGTAGATCTCTTCGGCGCGCGAATACATGAAGTGGCGTGTGTTGTGGTGAGCGCTAAAGCGACGAATATCCAATGGCCAGAGGTTCATGTGCGGAGCGCCGTCGATGATCCATTCCGCCATTACCTTTCCGGCACCACCCCCGGCCGCTATTCCATATAAGAACCCTGAGGAAACATAAAAATTATCCAACTCGGGCGCTTTTCCCATCACGAAATCGCCATCAGCCGAATACGGAATTGGCCCGTTCACGAGCTTTCTGACACCGACCGTATTGATGATGGGAGTGCGCTTCCCGGCATGGACGCCCAAAACTTCAAATCTGTCGAAATTCTCTGGTAAAAGCTCCTGCGCGAAGCTCTTCGGAATTCCCTTCTTCGCGAAGGCAATCGTATTGTCCTCATAGCCTCCGATGACGAGACTGTTAATCTCCTGCTTGTAGTAAACCAGGTGATCGGGATCGCGCATGGTCGGCATCCCCTTAGGAAGATCTTTGATGGCATCGGTCACGAGAAACTGATGTTCGAGAGAAAAGGCCGGGGCCGCTACGCCGGCGAGCTTCGCAATTTCATGGGCCCACATGCCGCCCGCATTCACGACAAGTTCGCACTTCCAAATGCCTTTGTCCGTCACGACTTCTTCCACACGACGGTTTGTGATCTTAAATCCCGTGACTCTCTCTCCCTCGATGATTTTCGTGCCCTTGTCCCGAGCGCCTTTCGCCAAAGCTTGGCAGATGCTGGAAGGATCGGTGTAGCCGTCCGAGGGAATAAAGACGGCAGAGCGCACATCGACGAGGCTCATCACTGGAAATAGATCCTGTGCTTGCTGGGGAGAGAGCCACTGCATCTCCAGATCGAAACTCTTCGCCATCGTCATGAGGCGCTTATTTTCTCTATCCCGCTCGGTGGAGCAGGAAAGGCGCAAAGATCCGACGGGCTTCCAATCGCAGGCGTATCCCGTCTCGGCTTCGAGCTGGTTATAGAGCTCTACCGAATCCTTGAGCATCCGAGTGGTATTGCGAGAAGATCTCAATTGCCCGACCAGGCCCGCCGCATGCCAGGTGGCTCCGTGGGTGACGCCGCTTTTTTCAAGAATAACGACATCTTTTTTCCCCATTCGAGTGAGGTGATACGCGATGGAGCAGCCAAGGATGCCCCCTCCAATGATAAGAATTTCCGCCTGACGTGGGGTTGAAGAGGGCACCATTTCCATCTCCACTTCGTAACGCAGCGCATAACTTGAATCAAGGAAAAAGGCAGCGTTTCAGGGCCCTTAAGAGTGCTAAAGTGAAACAAGATGACGGGGATATTAACTGTCGGGATTGCTATTGTTTTGCTCCTTTTAGGCGAGCACTTCTTCCCCTTGCGGAGCCGCCGCCGTCCCCTTCTTCCACGTTGGGGAGTCAATGCCGCGTTTTCTCTTCTTACCTATGGCTCGGCCTATCTTGTAGTACGGCCCGCCATTTTAGCGGCCCTCTCGATCTCAAATGGTAGGTTCGGAATCTTTCCCTGGCTTCGGTTGGGAATGATTCCGGAAGCGATTTTGAGTTTCCTGGCACTCGACTTCACATTTTACGGCTGGCACCGAGCGAACCACGCCTTTAAACAACTCTGGCGCTTTCACAACGTTCACCATATCGATCCCGACCTCGATCTTTCCACCGCGTTTCGCTTTCATTTTGTGGAAGTGGCTCTCTCGAGCGTATTTCGTTTCTTTCAGGTCTTGCTACTTGGCGTCCCTTTTCCCATCCAAGCCGTTTTCGACATTGTCTTCCAGACGGCTACTTTCTTTCACCATAGCAATCTTCGTCTTCCTACCGCCCTAGAATCTGTCTTACAAAACATTTTCGTGACTCCCCGCCTGCATGGCATTCATCACTCGAAAAAAGAGAATGAAACTAACTCAAATTATTCGGTGATTTTTTCCATTTGGGACCAATGGTTGAGGACTTTTACCCCCGGTATTCCGGTACGCGAAATTCAAATCGGTGTTCCCGGCTACGACAAAGTCGAGGACAACTATTTGAAAAATGCCATCGCCCACCCATTCGCACCCCAGAAAGCTTATTGGCTCGCCCTATTTTTATTTCTCTGTGTCTCCTGCTCGAAGGACTCTCCCCCACAGCCCAAGATTGAGTACCAGGGCTTATCTTTGAATGGCCAGAATTACGCCCTTTTGGGAGTCGGCACCTTGATCTCGACCCCTTTGAGTGTGAAGGGTAGCGGAAAAATACGGTTCGATAGTCCTCTCGTCGACTCCGCCACCATGATGAACTTACATTTTTGGGTCGGCGACGAAGGCTTCCTGAAACTTATCGTTTACAGCGACAAAACCCTCGCCGATGGAATGGAAGTAACCTTTCGATTGCGTCCGAGCCCTGAATTTATCATCGCGGAAAAAGTATTTCCAATCGCATTGATCGAGGAAGCTTTCGATTTAACTTTGAATGCAAAGAAGACGGGAACTTTGAGCATCGGAAATTCTGAAGTGACTCTACCTGAAGGGAAGGGAAACTATTGGGGCTTGGAACTTCAAGACGCCTTACTCACCTCGGCTCGGCCTGAAATAGCCCTCTTTTAGCTCCGTCAATTTATTCTCGAGTCGAGATCGCGCATCCGAACTCGTCGGAGTCTTTTTTACTTCCTGATAAAACTCCTCCACCTGCTTCACTTCTTTTTCGAGAAATTGAACGGTCTCGCTGCGCTTTCGATAAAGATCACTATGAACTGCATGCATGTCTCGGTTGCGCTTGAGATTGCCCAAGATCTGTTCCCACTCGCCAATACGGGCTTGGGTGGCTTGAAGGTACTTCATGTTGGAGGCATCTAGATCGGATGAAGAGTTCGTACAACCCACCAGGAACAACGCTCCCGCAAAACATGCCCATTTCCACTTCGTCATTTCATTCCCCCAACAAGAGATTTATCACGTTCCTTCAGAAAATGGATCGGAAGCTTATTGCTCCTTGCCCGTGATTATGCATCGTGTTAGCGCTCAAGAAACAATGGGAGCTTTAAGTGCTTGGGTAGCGCTTACGGCAAAAGTCATTTGGAGGGCTTATCAATGACGACGATTCTTCGCACGGGTGTGCTTATTCTAAGTACGCTCGCTATTCTTACTAGTTGTGGGAAAAATCCTGAAACCAGCTCAGCCGACGGCATGGCCTCGGCGAGGGAAGATGCTTATTACGGCTATTACCATCGTCCCGCTGCATGGTGGGGTTGGAGTGGATGGGGCGGCGGACGAGCCGTCACCGCTTGGGGTGATCACCTTCGCTTTATTGGTCAAGCCCGCTACTACACGGCATTGGCAAATTACCAGAACGCGGCCGCTGCGCGCGAATGGGTGCGCGCGAGAGCCTATGCTCGCTTGATGCACTCGATGGAGCTCGATCTACGGCGTCTGGAGCGGGAAAAATACCAGATGGATGTAGCGCGAAAGACTTTGCACGGTCGCGCCCGTTCTTTGAACGGGTTGGTCCAGGGTAAGCTGTCCTATGCTCGCCCAAGCCTCGTTCTATTCACAGGACTCCCCGGCTTCTCTTCTCTTCCGATTGTGACGGAGACGAAAAAGGTGGGACCGTTCGGCCCGGAACATTTTATCGTGAATCCGGAGCGGACTCGCTACATCGACGGCAAAATGGTGAAGGAAAAAGTCGAGGTCGAGACGTTCAACGGCGGAACCGTGGAAGAGTTCCTCGCGTGGATAGCAGTGAAGCAATATGACGTAAAAGTCGAAACGGCCGCGGAAGGCTCACCGCTGACTCCTTGGCAGATCCTCATGGCTGTGCGCTCTCAAGTGCAAGAGCAGATCGCTTTGACAGATAAGGCGCTCGCCGAAGAACAAAAGAAATCCACTGCCGAGCTCATCACCCTTTGGGGTGAGTCCATTTGGGGAAACTACGGCGCAGGTCTCTTAAAGTCTTACGAGGCTCAGATTCAGGCGGCGAAAAAGCTGAAGTAATCTAAATCGCCTGCTGCAAAACGAGTTGGATGGCCCCTTCTTTGAGAGGGGTCATCCCATCGTTATTGTAGGCGACTCCAAGTCCTGTCTTCTCCCCGATCGAATAGATCACCTCGGGGCTCACCCAAACGAGATGCTCCCAACTCCTGTCTTGATTTCGAATATTCTGAACAATGAGGGGAAGTCTCGCTCTTAGCTTTTCTCTTAAGAAAGTCATTTCCAATGCCCACTCCGAACGGTTCTCCCAAAGCAGACTCGAAAAAACGTGAAAAATGGGGATCTCAGTTAAAGAAAGAGCGAAGTGCCCGGTCAAGGCCCAAGGAAAATAGAATCTATTCTGAAGGCTCGTCACCCGATCCTCTTTCGGGAGGTAGAAGCGCAGAGTATAGAATCCCCACTCCCAACGCGCATAACCGTCCCCCCGTTCTATCCCCAGCCCTTTGGCCTTAAATTCCTGAACGTAGCCCATTGAGGAAGTGGGATTGAATCGATAGGCTAGCTGAGCCTCGTTTTCCATTCGCAGGGACGTGTCGGCCGAGCTCCACGTGGGACGCAGCTCGAGGGCCGCTTCCAGATTTGTCGTCGGTTCGGCGAAAGAAAGGGTGGATAGAAGTAAACTCAAAACAACTACTGAAGAATGGCTTTTCAAATGACCTCCGTAGTTCAGACATAATCTTAATTAGATTATATCTGAATGGCGGTCAATTTTTTTTTTCTTCGCGGGTTTGCTGCTGCCCGTCCAAAGCTGCTCGGGCCCGGAGAGGATGTGTACCCCCTGGGCGGCGGGGGATGCTTTCAAAATTTGAATACCAGTCTGTTCGCAGGCCTTGATCACTCTTTCCCGGTGGTCGGGCTCGACAAGCGCGATGAGGCTCCCCCCCTGGGCCGCGCCACATACCTTGCGCCCCAACACTTTTTGCTGAGAGAGAAAATCGACGATTTCGTTCAAACGCGGAGTATGTACTTTAAAAACTTGCTGGCGTGTTTTCCATTCCTCATTCAAACAAGCACCAATATTTTTCCAGTTAACTACACGAGAGCTGAGTTCTAAATGGAGTTTTTCGGAAATGGCTTGAATCGCGTGAAAGCCACGCATCACGTCCGCATTGCCCTCCATCGCCGCCTTATAGAGCTCCCAGTTCGATAACCCACTCGAGTGCATCTCGCCTGAAAAAATAACGAGAAGTCTTTCTTTCAAGCCCTCCCGCACCGAGTCCGAGTATTCATCCAAA
>JAHFAF010000032.1 GCA_023250715.1 Pseudobdellovibrionaceae bacterium
GGGAAAACTTTCCGGAAAATTTCGGGGGGCACCTCAACTGCGCCGTGATCTGCCTCGATCTTCCCGGTAGTGGAAGCCAGTGCCTCGAGTCTTCGCCTCTCTCCATAGAAGAAACGATGGAAAAACTTCGCGAGGCGGCTCCTCTTGGCGCGAAGTATTTGTTCGCAATCTCCTTGGGTGGGATGGTAGCCGTTGAGTGGGCTCGTCGTCATCCTGAAGAGATTAAGGGGCTCGTCCTCATCAATTCGAGTTTACGAACATTCAGCCCACTTACCCAAAGGCTGTCGTTGAAAGCCTGGCCATGGTTGGTCAGTACCTCTTTCACGTCGGACATTCGGGCAAGAGAGAGAAGGATTTTGGAGTTCACGGCACCTTCGGTAACAATAACGCCAGATCAATTGAGCAAGAGGGTCGAGTTATTCGAAAGACACCCAATGCGGCGGAAAAATTTTCTGCGACAATTGTGGGCAGCTTCCCGATATCACCCGCCGTTGGAAGCTCCTCATGTTCCTATCTTGATACTCTATAGCGAGCAAGATCGTCTCGTGGATCCGCGCTGTTCATTGAAGATGGCAAAGTCCTGGAAGGCGTCGATTCACCCCCATCCCACGGCCGGGCATGACTTACCCCTGGAGGATCCGGATTGGTGCTGCCGAGCGGTCAAGGATTGGCTATCGAATCGCTCTTGAGACAGCTTTGAAAAGAGGTATTGTGAGGCGATCTGTGTTGAACAAAGAAACAAAGCGAATTTCTGAATCGGCGAGCCAATGGCTTTCTGAGTGGAACCACAAGGTCCAGCGTTTTGTCGGACGCCCCTGGTACCTTGCGTTTGTTTCTTTCCTAGCGGCCTCGGACTTGTTTATTTTGATCGTCCCGACGGATCTTTTGCTCATCACTTACGTTTTGCTTCGCCCGCTTCGCTGGCTCCGCACGGCGGTGTGGTTTGCCTGTGGCTCGGCTTTGGGCGCTTTGGCCTTGGCTGCTGTTCTTCACGGCGGAGGTGCGTCTCTCATCGAACAATGGTTTCCGGGAATCTTTCAGTCCTCGAATTGGTCGAGTACAACGGAATTCGTCCGTGCCCACGGAGCACCCGCCTTGGGGCTTATCTCGGCCAGCATCTTGCCTCAGCAGCCCGGTGTTGTGATCGCCGGCCTCTCCCGTATGCCCCTTTTGGACATCTTCGCATCCGTCTGGATAGGAAGATTTGCCAAAAATCTGATTCTTGCCTGGCTTGCCTCGCATGCACCGAAGCAATTAGAGCGCTTCGCTTTGGGGCGTGTGGCTTTACAAGAGGTGCGTGCTAATCCAAAATCTTCCGGAACCTAACCAAGACTTAACAAGACAAAATCTTAAGGCGCCATTATGAAGGGGCGACTTCAATAACTGTGGTTAGGCAAATGGAGAATCGAATGAGAACTTTGGCGCTGTGTAGTGTGGTTACCCTGATTTTGTCGACGTTTGCGTTCGCCGATACGGCGGGCCAGTTGGAATCCAAGCCTCTAAAAGTTGAAGGTCTCCCGGGAAAAATAAACGCCTTACTGCAAGCTTGGAGTGTCGAGGATAAAACCGCTGCCGCCGCCCCTCATCTCAATTTCAAGCTTCGTCGCGCCGAACTGAAATTGAGCGGTTCCCCAGTGGAAAATACACGGTATTTTATGATGGTAGATCCCGCGAAGGCCATCAGCGCTGATCCCACTGTAACGGATAGAAAGATTGTGCAGGATCTCGGGATCGGGTTCACGGTTACTCCGGGACTTGAAGTTGTTGCCGGACAATTCAAGATTTTGACCAATGCGGAAGGCTTGGACTCTTCTGCCGCTTTGCTCTTCCCCGAGCGCTCGCTTGTTTCGCGGACTTACGGCGATAAACGTGAGCCCGGTTTGATGATTGCCTACACGGGTGATGGATACAAAGTGGGTGTGATGGCTTCCAACGGGCAAGGCCCGAACGCCGATGCTGCTGCCGACACCAAGGACTTAAGCGTGCGCACCGATGTGACCGTAGCCAAGGGAATTTCCGTGGGTGCCTTCGGTCTCTTCGGAGATTTCGAATACAACAAGAAGGGGCGCTGGGGTGTGAATACCCGCATGGCGCTGACGGAAGAATCCACGGTCGGAGTGGAGTTCAATATGGGCCGGCTAAACAGCGTGAACAGCTACGGTGTCATGGCCGATGCCGGTTATTTCGTAACTCAGGAGATCCAGCCGGTCATCCGCTACGAGCTTTTGAATACAGACACGGCGACAAACACGCTGGGGCAGCAAGCTTCCCTCGGTGTGAACTATGTCTTATTGAAAAACACGGCCAAGGTGCAGTTTTCCTACAGCTACTTGGAAAATATGGCAGGAAATCTCGGCAGTCCAAAGCTTGCCGTCGGATCGTTTGGTCACTTGTTCACACTCGCGTTTCAAATGGCGATTTAAGGAGAAATCATGAGAGCACTATTTTTAAGTTTGATGTTGGTTTCCTGGAGCGTATCGGCTTCCACGTTGATAAATGGTGCGGGTGCTACGTTCCCCTATCCCCTTTATTCGAAGTGGTTCTCCGAGTTTCAGAAAGTTAGCCCGGAAGCTCAAATCAACTATCAATCCATCGGAAGTGGCGGAGGCATACGCCAGTTCACGGACAAGACGGTGGACTTCGGCGCCTCGGATGCTCCGATGACCGATGAACAATTGGGAAAAGCCGGAGCTCCCGTCCTTCACATCCCCACTGTTCTGGGTGCTGTCGTTGTGACTTACAATCTTCCCGGCGTGGAAAAAGGATTAAAGCTCTCAGCCGACACACTTTCCGAGATTTTCATGGGCAAGATCACAAAGTGGAGTGATCCCAAGATTGCGAAGGCGAATCCTAAGGCGAAGCTCTCCGGTGATATTCTCGTCGTGCACCGTTCGGATGGTAGCGGCACATCGGCCATCTTCACCGACTTTCTTGCAAAAGTGAGCCCCGAATGGAAGGAAAAAGTGGGCGCTGGTACCGCCGTCAATTGGCCGACGGGGTTGGGTGGAAAAGGAAATGAAGGCGTCACGGGCCTTTTGAAACAAACGCCCGGATCGATCGGGTACGTAGAATTGGTTTATGCCGAGAACAACAAACTTCCCTATGCTGCTTTAAAAAACAAGTCGGGTGAGTTTGTGCTTCCTACGGTGAGCGCAGTTACTGCTGCTGCAGATGGATCGCTAAAATCCATGCCGGAAGATTTTCGCGTTTCGATCACGAATGCGGAGGGGAAGCTGGCGTATCCCATCAGCGGATTCACTTATCTCCTCGTATGGAAGAATCCTCCCGACGCGCAAAAGGGTGCAGAGCTCGTGAAGTTTCTCAAATGGTCGGTGAAAGAAGGGCAGGCACTTGCGAGTGGATTATTCTACGCGCCACTGCCCAAATCGCTGGTTCCGAAAATCGAAGCTAAGATTCAGACGATTGACCTAAAAAAAGTTAATTAAATTATTTAGTTACAATGGATTGTGTCCTAACCAAATCCTGAACAAAGGGAAGGGACGATCCGCGATAATACGTCTGCTCGAGGCAAATGAGTTGGCCGCCGGAGGGTGTTTTTCCGATGGATTTGAGTATGCAAGACCCCTCTGTATCTTGGAGATCCGAGTGGTCCGATTCGTTGCCCGGGGCACGGACGAAATCTGTACTAAAGGAGAGACGGGAACTGCATTACGGGGATCGGATATTTTCACTTTGGGTTCGAGTGTCCGCTTACTCTTTGATCGGGCTCTTAGCACTCATCGCGGGGTTTTTATTATATCGGGCGTGGCCCGCGGTGGTGACGTTCGGCTGGAGCTTTGTTTTCACGTCCGAATGGGATCCTGTGCGCGACATTTATGGGGCTCTTCCCGTCATTTTCGGAACGGTCGTTTCTTCTCTCATCGCGATGTGTATCTCGGTTCCCTTAAGTATCGGAATAGCGCTGTTTTTGAATGAACTCGCACCGAGGCGTCTCGCCCGAGTCGTCGGTTTTTTGATTGAAATGCTCGCCGCTATTCCCAGCGTCGTCTATGGCTTATGGGGTATTTTCGTTTTGGCCCCTTGGTTGCGAACCGTCGTAGAGCCCTTCCTTGCAAAGACACTGGGATTTCTCCCCCTCTTTCAGGGACCCCCTTACGGGGTGGGAATGCTTGCTTCCGGAATCATTCTCGCCATCATGATTACACCCACCATTTCTTCTCTTTCGCGAGAAGTCTTTCGTGCGATTCCTCGGAGCTACCGAGAGGCCGCGATGGCCCTGGGCGCCACTCGCTGGGAGACCATGGTGATTTCAGTTTTGAAAAGTGCCCGCTCCGGCATTATGGGCGCTACGATATTGGGTTTAGGACGAGCCTTGGGCGAAACCATGGCCGTTACGATGCTAATCGGAAATCGTGCCCAGATATCCGCATCTCTTTTCGCCCCCGCTCAGACAATGGCGAGTGTCATTGCCAACGAGTACGCAGAAGCCACGAGTGATATTCACTTGGCGGCTCTTGCTGAAGTTGGTTTTGTGCTCTTCGTCGTGACGTTCGTAATTAACGTACTGGCTCGTCTGATGGTTTGGCGAATGAACCGTCGGATGCCGGCATGAATAAGGCGTTAGGCAAATATCTCAAATTCAGTTACGCTCGGCGAAAGTTCAAAGATCGCCTGATGTGTGTGGGGCTGGTGCTGACAGCTATCGTTGCTATCATTCCTCTCTTCAGCGTCCTAGGGTACGTACTCGTCCAAGGAATCCCCGCATTGAATATAGATTTCTTTACTCAAATTCCCAAACCGGTCGGGGAAGCGGGCGGGGGAATGGCAAATGCACTTCTCGGGACTTCCGTGCTGATCTTTCTAGGCTCGCTTCTTGGAGTGGGCTGGGGACTTCTCGTGGGAATCTATCTTTCCGAGTATGGCCGCGGAGCCATGGGAAATTTGATTCGATTCACTGCGGATCTTCTTTCCAGTATTCCTTCCATAGTGATTGGTCTTTTTGTGTACTCTCTGATGGTGCTCCCGATGAGAAGGTTTTCCGCGCTCGCAGGCGGACTCGCATTAGGGCTCATCATGATTCCGACGGTTGCGCGTAGCACGGAAGAGCTATTGAAGCTCGTCCCGACTCACATTCGAGAAGCGGGGCTTGCTCTGGGCTTGCCCCGTTGGAAAGTAATTATCCGGATTGTTCTGCGAGGCTGTGTGAGCGGGATTTCTACAGGAGTGATGTTGGCTGTCGCTCGTGTTGCGGGGGAAACCGCACCACTTCTCTTTACGGCGCTTAATAATCGTTTCTGGCAGTTCCGCTTGGATCAGCCGATCGCTTCCCTACCAGTTCAGATTTATACCTATGCGATTTCGCCCTTCGAAGATTGGCACCGGCAAGCGTGGGCGGGAGCGCTGGTTCTCGTGGGTTTGGTTTTCGCTATCAATATCTCTTGTCGAGTATTGTTGCGATCGGATGGGGTCGGTAGGGAGTAATATGGATCCAATCCTTCAAGCTAAGAACGTAAGTGCCTGGTTCCAAAAAATAAGGGCTTTGCGGGACATCAATATGGATGTGAACGCGAATACAGTGACGGCCATCATTGGTCCCTCAGGCTGCGGAAAATCCACTTTCATTCGCTGTCTCAATCGTCTTCACGAAGAAGTTCCCGGAACTTCCGCGACCGGCCAGGTGATCGTGGACGGGAAAGATATCTATGGCCCGGGAATAGACCCGGTAATGATTCGAAGAAAAATTGGAATGGTTTTTCAAAAGCCGAATCCATTTCCTGCCCTCTCTGTATTCGACAATGTGGCAGCAGGGCTTAAGCTCGCGGGCGTAAGACGGCGGAGCATCTTAAATGAAGTCGTAGAAAAGAGTTTGCGGCACGCGGCACTCTGGGACGAGGTGCGAGATAAGCTCTCCAAACCCGGAACGAGTCTTTCGGGTGGCCAGCAACAGCGATTGTGCATCGCGCGTGCATTGGCCGTGGGACCGCCGGTTCTTCTTATGGATGAGCCGACAAGTGCTCTGGATCCCATCTCGACTGCCAAAATCGAGGAGCTCATCTTTCAATTGAAGAAAGACGTCACCATCATCATCGTGACGCACAATATGCAGCAAGCTGCTAGAATTTCTGACAAAACGGCCTTTTTTCTCTTGGGGGAATTGGTAGAATTCGGCGAGACTTCGACCGTTTTCACCGTACCAAAAGAGGAGCGGACAGAACGCTACATAACCGGTAAGTTTGGTTGATGCACAGAAATCTAGATACAAATCTAAGTCATCTCCATGAGCACCTGCTCACGATGGCGGGTTACGTGGAGCAGGCGTTGGAATGTGCGACGGCCGGGTGGCGCCTTCGAAACACCACAAAGATTCGAGAGGTCTACGCTATTGAGACCAAGGTAAACGAATCGCATATCTCGGTGGATGCTTCTTGCCTACAGATTTTGGCGCTGCAACATCCGTTGGCCGCGGACCTGAGGCTCGTCGTATCCATATTGAAAATTAATACCGATCTCGAGCGGATGGTGGATTTGGCGGTGAATATCGGCCAGAACACCGAGTATTACCTGAAGAACGAGTCCGAAATTGAAGTCGAAGATCTTTCTGAAATGACGGACGAGGTTCGGGTCATGGTGCGAGAGGTTCTCGATGCGTTCGTGAAATCCGATGAGGGGCTCGCGAACAAAGTGCTGGAGCGCGACGATAAGGTCGATTCCTTCAAGCGCAAGATTTGGCAGGATACGACGGAGTACATGAAGAAGAACCCATCCGCTATTGAGCAAGGGCTCAATGTGATCTTGATAGCAAAAAACCTGGAGAGGATTGGCGATCACGCGACGAATATCGCGGAGGACGTCATTTTTTCCATGTCAGGGGAGGACATACGCCATGCTGGGAAGCCAGGAAAGGTTAAGTAAGATGCCTCGTGTGCTTATCGTTGAAGATGAAAAGGACATCTCTGAACTCATGTCTCTACATCTCAAGCGCGATGGGCACGAAGTCGCGACCGTGGACAACGGAGAAGAGGCGCTCAAGCTTTTGGAGCGCAACGCCTATCAGCTTTTGGTGTTGGATTGGATGTTGCCGGGAACGCCGGGGCTGGAGATATGCAAAAAGATCCGAGCGGAGAAAGATGCGAATTCTCAGCTTCCAATTTTGATGGTCACTGCGCGTGCCCACACTTCGGATATCGTTTTGGGACTTGAAATCGGCGCGGATGATTATTTGACGAAGCCCTTCGAGATCCCCGTTTTTATGGCACGCGTGAGGGCTCTTTTGCGAAGGCAATCCTCTGCTTCTTCGCCGGAAAAAGTTTTCACCGTGGGTGAGCTCGTGGTGGATTCCGAAACCTATAAGGCCACCTGTGGGAAAAAAGATGTGCAGCTCACGCCGTCTGAATTTAAGTTGTTGTTGGCCCTCTTACAGAGTCAGGGCAGGGTGCTGACTCGGGAGAGATTAATTGATTTGGTACAAGGCGAAGGGGTTACGGTTATTGACAGAGCCATTGATACGCACGTTTTTGGCTTGCGAAAAAAATTGGGGAAATGTGCTGATGTAGTTGAGACAATACGTGGCGTTGGATACCGGATTCGCAACGAGATTTAGCCGACTGGCTAACCGAGCTCTTTCCCGGGGATTTCCCTGGAAGGTGTTCTATCGCTTTCTATTTGTTCAGGCTCTCCTTGCTGTCCTTGGACTCGTCCTTGTCGGCGGTGCTTCTCGCTATTATTTCAAACGCCAATTCATTCGTCAGGTGCGAAGCCAGCTACAGGACACGCTAAGGCATTTGGCACTCGAGTTCCCTGATTCTCCAGGCCGGGAATGGTGTGGCCGCCGCGCTTTAGGGACGGAGCTTCGTCTTTGGCTCGTAAGGCCAGATGGGACACTTCACTGCGATTCGCGTCCTGACCCCGAGGATAACGCTTCTTTAGATTCCTACCCAGAGATTCAGCAGGCAAAGCTAGGAAAGCTTGGGCAAGCAATTCGAAACGATTTAGCTCGAGATGAATCCACTTTTGTTCTCGCTGAAACAATCGGTTCGCGCGGGTGGATCGTTCGCGTTGCGGCTCCTCTTACACGCCTATCTGAAACGATGGCGATGTTCGATACCACCCTTGCCGTCGTAATGCTTCTCATGTCCGGCGTTTTGGTCGGTCTTGCTTTCTGGTCTGCGCGTCGCTTGGTATTTCCGTTGGGAAGGCTCTTGCTGAAAACGCAGAACCTTCTTAGCTCTGCACCGACAGAGCTTTTGGACAAGGGGGAGTTCACGGAAGAGACATTCGACGAATGGCTCGAGCTAGAGTCCAATATCGATAATATGAGAAAAGATCTCATGGCGAAGACGCAAAGCCTCACCATGGAGCAGGTGGAGCTCGATACGATCATGGGTTCCATCTCGGATGCAATTTTAGCGGTCGATCCGGAAGGCAACCCGCTTTTTTTCAATAGCCGATTTGAAATTTTATTTGGCGGTGTGGGTTTGAGGCTTCGCAATGTAAAACTCTGGGGAATTTTCAGAGATCCAGAAATTTTAGAAGCTTTCACTGCGGCGCTTAGGGAAGGAAAGACAGGAGCAACGAAAACTATCCCACTCGATCAAAAAGGGGGCCTAAGAAACTATTTTTCCCTTTCCGTGTCCCCTCTGCGTCGGCAAGACGGTACGATCTATGGAGCGGTGGGAATCTTCCACGACGTAACTCAGCTAAAAAGTGCCGAACAGATGCGTATTGATTTCGTTGCGAATGTTTCCCACGAGCTGCGGACACCTTTGACGTCTATTAAGGGCTATGTTGATACCCTGATCGAAGATGTGAAAGCAAAGCGAAACGTCGAGTCAGAGTTTCTCTCGATTATTTCCCGCAACAGCGATCGCCTGATGAACCTGATGAACGATCTTCTGGATCTTTCTTCAATCGAGTCCGACGATCTCGTGTTCAGAGACACGGTGGGCACGGTCGATCTGACGGAAAAAGTGATCAAGCAATTGAAGGCGAATATTGAAAGGAAAAAGCAGAAGGTCGCTTTGGAATACGCGGCCGAGACCGTATTGGCTGATCCTCAGCGGGTCGAGCAGGTTTTGATTAATCTTCTCGATAACGCGATTAAGTATACGCCGGAGGGTGGAAATATCCGCGTAACCTGGGCGAATGACGGCAACGACGTTTTATTGAAAGTTTGGAACGACGGCCCGCCGATCCCGCTCGAACATCACCCCCGTCTCTTCGAGCGTTTCTACCGTATCGACAAAGCCCGATCCCGCGAGCAAGGCGGAACAGGTTTAGGCTTAGCGATCGTGAAACACATTCTGCAAAAGCACGAAGGTACCGTGTGGGTCGAAAGCCAGGCCGCCGAAGGCACCGTCTTCATCTGCCGCTTCCCCACACCTTAGAACTTGCGAGCGGAGCGAAGCAATCTCCTTGAACGGAGAGTGATGCTTCGCTGTACTCGCAAACACAAAAAGCTTATTTCGAAATCTTGCTGTTGAACCACAGGCGGCACTTGTCTACCCCTTGATTATCCGAGGCGCATGTTGCATGCGATAGATAAGGCAAGGGGTCTAACACGCAGGAGGCCCCGTTGTTTTGGAGGGCGGTGCAAAGTGCTTCGATGGGCTCCTTGGGAACCACATCCCCAGTGAGTAAAGGAGGGCAGGCCCGTGCCAGTGCGCTCCCGCACTCAATCAATTTCCAATCCTTAATTTTGAAGTTGCCCCCGGTAACATCGGAAAGGGTATCGTCAGCAACATCGCCCGTGATGGGGATGGGATATTCGCAACTACTGGTTGATAGGTAGCGTTTACAAATCCCCTGATCCCGAAGGTCTCCGCAGGTTTGTTGATTTTGCCACCAGTACCGGTCCTGTTCTACTGCGCTGTAAATTCCGTCAAAAAAACAGGCAGCCGTCTTCGAGCTTCCCTTCCAGTCGACTGAAGTTCTTGCCATTGCGATAACAGGCGCGGTGGCGCCGTGGCTAACGCCGGAGAGTAGTAGATTCTCTCCATCCCAGAGACCTCGTTTAAATAGCGTGTCAGTAATTGCCTTCACTAAGACGTCCATTCGTTGAGAATAATGAACGTAGGGCGAGATGATTGCCCCCAGCTCAATCCAAGCTCCTTGGGAACTCTTAAACAGGCCTGCGCAAACAGCGATATAACCGTCGTCCGCATACCTTGAAAGAGCGAGATCGTACCCTCGGATAAATTGCCTGTTACCGGGGAGTCCGTTGAAATTCTCATCACATCTCATCTCTCCACCGCTAAAAAAGATCACAAGTTTTTTCGCAGGAGTGGTTTTTTTCACTTTGTAATACCAAAAGCAGGGTTCGTTCGGCGCGCCGGTGGGACCATTGCAAGTCGTTACGTCGAAGGCTTCCTTTAGATAATCTGTCGCAAAGCTTCCTGTAGACAGTAGCCACAAAATCAGTAGCCATTTCATGGAATTCACACGTCCTTGAAGCAATCCGTGAAACTCTTATTTTACCGAAAGAAGATGATCGAAGTGTGAGAGCGGAATTACATCATAATTACTAGATTTCCTTGTTCAATTCGTTCCTTGTAATCGGGCCTGTCGATCATTTTGACACCCGGGACTGAAATGTTTGTTCGAATGCCCTGGGCAAAAAGGGAGAATGGATTCACTGAAATATAAGTCGACGCAATCAATTACCCTTGGAGGCTCCGTTCATGAAGATCCCTCTTCCTATAGTAGTGTTTTTTTTGTATTCATCGTGCGTCCCGCTTTTCGGGGCCAATTGCCCAGCGGGGGATACGGAATGGTGGCGGCAGACAGCGAAGGGGGATGATAGTGAGTACTCCTGCCTCGAAGCCATTCAACCCGCAAACGATAGGTTCGCGCCTGAGCAAGCAAGGATAGTTGATGCTTGCACGAATCAAGGGGGGAATCTAGTTCCCGGTACCGTGATCTATAATGCGGGCACTCCCATACAAACATCGAGCGCCTCGGGGGCGAATCAATGCAGCGGGGGTCCTTATTTTACTTTTTCCATTTCACAGGAGTCTACTTGCTGTGGCTCGGCCCCAAATCCCAATGCAGTGAAACCTCCTTCTATTGCCTCCGATATTCCGCAGGATCACTGTAAATTTGAGTTTGGCGCGAATTGGGAGCCACAATGGTACAACGTCTGGACCACACAGGGGCACGGAACCGGACCGACTTGTGAAAATGTAGGCCCAGATGGCTTTCGGTCTGCGAAGTTTCAATCGGAACAGTCATATCTTTCCAATCTAAATTCAATGCATGAAGAGTGTGTTAGACAAGGTGGATCTACAGCGGAAATAGTCAGTATTAACTTCACAAATTGCACTCACTCCTATGAGCATTTAAGGTACGGAAAGTTTGTGTGCTGCAAACAAAGCGGATCGATAATCCCTCAAGCGCCTGTACCCAGTGCTCCATCCCCAATTGTGGCGCCACCTTCGACGGGGACTGCCCTATTTGGCCCGCAACCCACCTCGAGCTCCTCGAAACCAAGTATTTCATCCGCTCCGGCGCCCTCGAGCTTGCAGGCCGTTCCAGAGGATCCCCAACAAGCCTCTCTCACTCCCTCGGAAATTTCGGCGGGCGAGGGGATGGTTCTAAACCCCTTGGATGAGAGCTTCATGATCCAAGAAGTCTCCGAGCCCACATATTGCGTGGAGCCTGACGATGCGAATTAGTCTCGCCATCCGGTTCGGCCGAGATCGAGAATTCTCTCACTCGATAGAATTGTTCTGCCAAAAGGGATATTTTCTCATTGGCAGCTCGAGCTCGGCCGATCTTCTTCTTGAAGACCCGGACTCACCCAAGCGAACGATGATGTTTTATATCGGGCCACAGATGGAATTACGGCTTCGCGACGAAGGAAAGGCAGAGCAGACCCCTGAGATGGCATTAGCCCAGCGGGAAAGAATTTTTAAGGTAGGGCAAAGCCTCCGATTTGGTACCTCAATACTAAAGGTGATAGGTTTTTCGGGAGTGCCTGTTCGGCCCAAGGGATAGTCGCTTAGAACTCAATCAGTGAAATCGGATTCTTCATAAACGCAAGGTTGTGGAGACAGTACGGGGTGTTCCGTCGCACTTTGATAGGCTAGGCCGCAAAGGTGTGCGAATTCAGAAGGCCCGGCCGGCATTTTGGAAACAGAAATCATGCTGGGGCAACGGGCGGCGCCTTGAACCGCTACAAGCTCGGCAATCCCAGTCTCACTTGCACGCCGTGTATAGAGTGGGCAGCTTTGTGGGCCTGCGGCCTCGAGATACTTCAATTCATAAAAGCCCGGCTGAGTCTCCAAACGAAAGACGCGCATTTCCGTGAGGAGACTTGCTTGGCCGGCTGCTGGATTTCCGCCGGGCAAAGGAATTCCACCCTGCGAACCAAAAGAAGGATACTGCACGTTCATTTCTATATTTCCCAGGGAAAGGACGGGAATTCTATCCAGGTTGGCTTTTCCGTCAGGGGTTCCCTCTAAGTTGGTGTTAAACACAACGGGATCTGAGGCAGCTTCCAGAACCTTTGCAATCGCGTTTCCGTCCGGCCCCGTCAGAATTTTATCGATTTCGAACTCCCGGCCCGAAGAACTTTTATATACGAGGCGATCTCCCTCAGCTTCGCGAACGACGGTTCCGAGTACAGTTGCGCGCCCAGAGCGAAAACCGACATGGGAGTAGATGCCGTAGAAGGACTCAGCATCCCCCTTAGGGCCTTTACGTTCCGCTGAGGTCGTGCCCGGATCGTTCGAAGAGGGGCAGCCCATGAATAGAAGCGCGACTGAAAAGGTAAAGTACTTCAGAAGGGAAAAATACTTATTTTTGGGAGAGGAAATTCGCATTTTTGTCCCGTCAACGTTCCGCTTAGGAGAATCTGTTCATTATATCTGAGGAACTCGTGCGTGAGTTGAGGCAATGAATGTGCCACGCTTTAGGGCAGGATAGACTGTCTAATGTTTTATCGATTTGAGCACGTTTCTTGGTGAGCGTACCCGTCAAGCGACTCCTTTTTTTTCATGCTAATATCCAGAAAAACATAATCTCAATGAACCCATCCACTTTTCGCAGTTTCGTCACGGCAACAGATGCACTGATTAAGCAGGGAAAGACATCCGACGCACAAAAGCTCTTGAGTTCGCTTAGGGGCCCTTTCCCGCCTTCTTCGCTCGCGGAGATTGCCGCACTTTCCTGTCGGGCATTTATTCCGAGAATAGGAATTCGAGTTCTGTACCCCATTGTTTATCCCTCGAAAAAAGCCCCCGCCACGGCGACTGATTTGGAAAAAGCGGAGTATGCTCGCTGCCTGATCCGGTTCGGTGCCTCGGAGGAGGCTCTCCGTCTTTTGGAAACCGTAAATGCAAAGAGTTGTCCGGAGGCGCTTTTTTACCAGGCCAGCGCGCATACGAAGCAGTGGGGGTATGAAAGAGCGATTCCTCTGCTTTCGGAATATTTAAAAGCCCCGCAGCCCGATGCGTATCAAACACTTGTAGTGAAAGTGAATCTGGCGGCAGCTCTCGTCTATGAACGGAGGCATTCTGAAGCGGCTCCCTTGTTAAGGGCACTAGTGGATGAATCGCCTCCTGAGGACTTCAGGCTCCTTCACATGAATGTCCTTCACACTCAGGCGTTGGACGCTCTTTATCGTGGGGATTGGCATGAGGCGAGAGAGTACCTGGATTCGGAAGCGCAGTACGCGCAAAGTGGCAGCATGGAGCATTTTTTTTCCAGAAAGTGGTATGCCATTCTCGGCTTTCTGCAAGACTCGCGCTCTAAGAAAGCGGTTCGAGAGTTAGATTCCGTGATCAAAGAGGCAATTCAACTTGGCCACTGGGAAACATGGCGAGACTGTGATCGTTTTCGCTTCCTCGGCACGCAAGACAGATCCCTTTTTCTAAGGCTATACTTCGGAACTCCGTTTGAGTCGTTTAGAAAGTGGCTAACTCGTTCGTTATTGTCAGAAATCGCGATTCCAGATTCTTATGATTTTGCGATTGGGGATGAGGGAGGACCCGTCCTTGATCTGTGGAGCGGAAAGGGGTCGAACGGAAAAGAACTTTTGAAAGTCGGGCAGCTTCTGCATAGAATGCTTTCGACACTTGTTTCGGATTTTTACTCTCCCGCCCGGCTTGCTCCGCTTCATTTTCGATTGCACCCTGGAGAACACTATAATCCCAACACTTCTCCACATCGCATGCACCGGGCGCTGCAGCGTTTTCGGCTCTGGACTAAGAAAGAGCGACTGCCGATACAAATTGAGGAGAGAGACGGTGCCTACCGCTTGGTAAGTCTAAGGCCGATTGCAATTAGAGTTCCTCGACCCTCTCAATCGACTATAAAACGCAACCCGATCATCGAACAGCTACGAGTGCGCTGGCCCATGGAATCGTTCACGGCTCTTGCCGCGGCTAAAACCGCTTGCTGCTCCAAGAAATCTATCGCCCGCGCTCTTCAGATTGAAATCGAAAATGGGGGGCTGGAAAAATTAGGGGCCGGGAACAATACGGAGTATCGATTTAATAAAAAGTAGATACGTTATTCATTTTAAGGGACGGAATTCCTTGCGCCAGCGCGAGAGATGGTCCTCGAACATCCGTTCGTATCCGTCGAATTGCTCCGCTAGCTTCTCGTCCGTCATGTCCCATTGAGACCTACTAAAAGTTCGAAGATAGTCCACATGCAGGCGTCCGTACTTGGTCAGATAGTCTTGAGCGTCCTTGCGTTCGCGAAGTTCGTCATGCCACTCAATCATGGTGTCCATCCGATTTGCATATTGAAAAAGCACCGCCGCTCTCGCCGCAAAATCCGTGCGCTTCAGGTCCTTCGGCTTTTCCACCGGCAGGTGCCCTAAATTAATCTGTTCGATGAGCGTTGCGCGCTGCTGAATTAAGGATCGTTCCACAGCATCGAAGACAGCTGCAGTTTTCTCATCCACCGTAATCGTCGAACGAATGGCTCTCTCACACAGGGCGAGGTCTTCCTTATAACCAGGAATTACCAAAGGCGCCATTTTGTGGTGTTTCAGATCCTTCTCAAGCCAATGGAGAAGCTCCTTGTATCGGGGGATTATCTCCCGATTTCTTCGCTGCAAGTCCATGCGATAGGTTGCTGATGAGAGCACGATGCTCTCATCAGGCGGTGGAATGAAAAGCTTACCAGAAAATATTCGTTCGTTGTCATTCCGGTCGATTTTACCGACGTGATAGGCGTAGCGGATGATCTCGTGGCAGACATCACGAACAAAGTGATCGGGAGCGGTCTTGCCCGCGCCCAGATTAGCTTTGAGAGACTTCTCATCCCATTGGATGACGAAACGCCGAGATTTTTTATCCTTTACCACCCTGGCATCTACGGGATCTTTGTCATTGTCCAGGAGCCGAGCCTCTCCCTTTGAATCCATTAAGGTCAGCGCTTCTTCTCCGTCGAGATCGGTGTACCTCCCCTTCTCAAGATCCTCCGGATCAACTGAATTCCACGGCAGTCCCGTGCGAATCGATTCGATGATTGCACTCCTTTCTTCCTTGGAAAGGATGTCTTTGTTCTTCTCGCTTTGAAAGGCGGCCATTGCCTGGCTTTGCGCAATCCGTTGAAGCCTTTCTTCGTAAAACGGCGCATCCAGCTGAAAAGCGCAAAGTAGGCAAATGAAAAGGATGCCCCTTGCAAGTCTTATCATTTCAGGAGTTCTTCGACTTCCGCGGTGTGTTTGATGAGCTCTCGTTCCACGAGATCGAGATTGTCAGCCCAGGTTTCGTCGTTGAGCTTAAAAGTGTAGGTCAATAGTTTTTCGATTATTTGAACCTTATTCTCCTGGTACACGAGCGCTTTTTGGAGTTTTGGATCGCCCGCTCCCGCCCTTCGGATCTTCATCGCGAGATCCTGGTGTCGCGCCTGCATCTCTTTTAGGCGGCGGTGGAAATCATAGCGATAGGCAGACGAGGCCAGTAATAATGTCGGATCCGCCGGAGGGTAGTGAAGCTTTTTTGAGATTCCACTTTTATCGTCCCGGTCGATTGACCCAATGGCAAAGGCATAGGAGAGGATGGCGCTCATTAAGTTTTGTACGAGCTCGTCTGGTAAGTTTTTTCCGTCTTCCGTGATTTTTCGAAGGTCTTTTTCATCCCATTGAATGAGAATTTTGCGAGTTGCCTTTTCTTGAACCACGCGAAATTCCTTGTCCTCATCCGATAAAAGCTCAAAACGATCTTTCTCCACTTTTTCAGGCAAAACCACTTTCAGAGGCACGCCGGCTTGAATGATCTTGGAGAGGGTTTTCGTTTCCGCTGTGGTCATGATCCCCTTGTTCTTTTCGTGCGAAAGGGCGCCATAGATGCGAGCTGCGGCAATTCGCTGGAGGTGGCCTTCGTAGCCATTTCCGCCGTTTCCGGACCGGTCTCCGGAGAAAAGAGGCAGAGAAAAGCAAAACAAGAAAATTAGTACTGCCTTACGCATTTTTTTCTTCCTTCTTTGAATAATTCTTCGTGAGGGGGACCAGCTGCAGCTGGAAACGAAAAACGGAGTCTCCGTCGTCCTTCTCGAAGAGTTTTTCGAATTCATCAATGGTATTTCTTAAGAATTCCTTTGCGCGGGGGACATCTTCGAGCTTCATTACGAGCGTGGAGTCGACCATGCTTCTTTCGGAAACATCGATGGTTCGCACCGCTTCCGCCGTCTGCAAAAGAGCTTGTTCGTGATGCCGCTTCAATGCCTCGTTGGCAATGCCGTGGGAAGTATCGATCACTCGGGTTGCAACGCGAAGGCGCCCGCGGGAGTCTCTCGCCAAAAGGCCAAGTCGCAGAAGAGTCTGCAATGCGTTTTGGGCTTCGGTGGGGCTCAATCTAAAGCGAAATTGTTGGGCGATCCAATTGGCGCTTTCGACAAATCTCTTTCGACGCGTGAGCTGACGAATGGCGTAGTAGTGCCACTCGGAGACGAGTTTAAATTCATCGTCGCTCAAAATGCGAATGGCGCCATCGGGGTGTCTTCGCTCCATTTTTTCCATGAGTAGGACCGAAAGACGGGCATCGTGTTTAAGCTTCGAGAGCTGAACTAGGTCCCGAAAGTACCCCGATTGCTGGGTGTCGAATTCGAAATAATCGACCAATTTGCCTGTAATCTCGGGGCCTGCGTCTCTTTGTCCGTGTAAAACTTTGGTTAAAGAGGAGGTGGAGGAGAGCCGAAGTTGCTTCGCCCAGGCGCCATAAGACCAACGACGGTTTCGCCGTTTTGCTATTTGAAAATGAGCATTTAGATAGGCTCTATAATCGGTGAAGGAAAGAATTTCAGCTGTTTGACTCACTGCGACAAAGATATATCCGAAGTCGTTGGCAGATCTCAATGGGAATATTGGCAGGCTTGCCCATGCGCGCGGTCAGAATGGGCAGGAGAGTCAGGAATAGAAGTACGACGGAAAAAGCAGTTAAGACTACGTGTAGGTAGACTAACAACCTAGCCAAAGTAGGCTGATAGCTCATCGATACGCTGTGTTCTCCCGCTGGCAAGAAAATGCCAGGAGTGTCCCCTACGCGTAGGGTGGGCACAGGGACCCCGTCCACCTTTGACTCCCAATACACATCGTAATTCGTATCGAAAGCGAAAAGATCCTTTGCGGAAGAACTCACGCGAATTTGTACGCCGTTAAAAGAATAATTCAGTGGAACTGCGGTGCTGTGGCTCGCATAAAACCCAAAGGAATTCCTCTCCCAATTCATGTCGAGTCGGGGAGGGGGATTGGAATACAGGATGGTCTTCTCGGGGATACTTTCCTGATTCAAATGAATAAAGCCAGAGAGATATTCCATAGGGGCTTCGAATTTAAGAGGAGCGCGGACAAAACAGTGGCGAGTCACCAGCCCAAAGAAAGAAGTTAGATCTAAAAGTAGGATGCAGAAGAGTAGGACGGCCAGGGGGCGAGCTCTTTCACGGAAGTGTTCAAGCGCTTCCGAAAAACCGATACAGGAAAGAAGTATTATTCCCAGATTCATGAAGTTCCCCATATGAATCGGAATTCTCTGCAAGGAAGCCAACGGAACATACCTAAAGAGAAAGGGATAGACGAAGCTTCGATCCCCTTCGGCAAATAAGAAAATAAGAGTAATCGAACCCAGCCAAAATACCTTCGTACGGGTTGGTTTCAAAAGAGCCCACAGGAAAAAAATCAAGCCTAATAGACCTACATAGTAGGGTGTGCGATCTACCGGGGTCTGGGGACTAGAGTGACGATCAAACATCGCATAAGGCCACCCATAGAAGAGTAGTGTTTGGGGAGACAAGGAATTGGTGTCACGGGCCGAAACTATTTCCTCATAGTCCGCTCCGATCCCGATGGTCCTGCGAGTACTTCCCAGTTGGGAATGATAATGGTGGAACCCGAAAAGGACCGGGGACATGACGAGGAACGCTAAGGGCAAGAGCACGCCAAAGAAACGTTTTGCCCAGAATAATTTATCCGCTGCAAGTACTTTGCGTACCTCTGGAAAAAGAAGAATTGTCAGCAGCGAGAAAATAAAAAGAACGTAGGCAATTAGGTGTGGGTAGTGATTGCAAAGAGCTTGCCCTAGAAAAAGGCCAAGGAGAATGCAGTAAGAGATTTTGCCTGTCCGAAAGAAACGGATCGATAGAAAAAGGAGAAGAGGAAGGTAAAAGATAGAAGCTGAAAGCTGCTCTTGGGCAAGAGTGCCCGTGGAGACTCCGGACATGAGCGCGAGTAGGACTCCCCAATAGACCACAGCACGCCGAGGAAATAATTCTCGTAAGAGTAGGTAGAACGAAAAGGAGAAGAGAATATTCGTGAATACGGAATTTAGCTTGTACAAAAATAGCGAGTCGATTGGTCCTTGGGTAAGAAACGCAAAGAGATAAAAGGGGTACCGAGTAAGAAGAAGAAGAAAAAAGTTATTGATGAATAGTATCCCGGGAAGCCCTCCGCTAATTTGGGGAAGCCAGAGGGGGATTTCCTTGAAGCGATTCAGACTCGTTAGAACGATGTCAAAAAGGGGAAGGTGGTGAAATAGGTTGTCGTGGACTGGAAGGGTGTTGGTTCTGAAAATGAAGAAGAAACTTAGAAAGGCGTAATAGGAATAAATTCCTAAGAGAAAATAGGCATCTCTCTTTCTGTTTCCCTGCATGGTGGCTTCAGCCAGATTTTATTCAGGCCCGGGAGTGTTGGCAACGTTGCCAAGGAAACAATGTCTCACCGTGTCAAAAGTAACACTCGCCGATTCCGCGTGTGTTACCCAACCTCCAAACGTGACCGCCCCTTTGGGCGACCAACCTAATTATCGGAGGAAGAATGAAACGGTACTTGATGTGGGGACTTTTGGTGGTGACAGCCATGGTTCTCTCGGTAAACACGACAGGTTTTGCGGCGAAGGGAAAAGCTACGAAAGGCAAGCCGAAGGCGGCAGTCGCTGAGAAAGAAGCTGCCTGGGAGTCGATTGGCGTTTTCGCGAAGGAAGATTTCGACGACGAAGATGACTTCGATACTATCGCCGAATTGGGCGATGTGTTTCTTCGCAATTATCAGCGGTTTTCCGACACGAATGAAGTGGTGCTGACGAGCAAGAAGAAGCTCCAGATCGAGCCACTAACTGCAGATGGAAAAGACTACCTCGCTGTTTATGCTCAAGAGCAGCTGGGTCGAGTTCAGATCTCCAAGAAGGCCATCGACAAGAAAGTCGAAGCTTTCCGCGCAGACTTGAAGAATATCAAGCCCGAGGATAAGGCTTTCGATCTCTACGCCGAGAACGACAAAAATGCTCCAGCCCGTTGCTATGCTGCGGGAACCCGCGTGTTATTCCCGCCGTACAATATCCGCAGCTGGAATCAATGCGTGAATTGGGCGCAAGGCACAGGCGTCTGCCGACAGGTAGAAATGCCATCGCATTATCCTGAGCTCAGCACCGATGGCTGCAAGTGCTTCTACTAAGAGTGTCATGAGAGTTTCACTCTTCATATTGTTTCTGATTGGATCCGGCCCAGCGTTTGGGCTCGTGGGCGGCCGCAAGGCCGCCCCGGATCAATTCCCCTCGATTCTTCTGCTCGAAGATTGCACGGCGACGAAAATCGGGGACGTGCACTTTCTTCTGGCTGCTCACTGTGTGGTGGACGCAGCCGGCGGCGGGGACGAAGCTTATCAGAACCAGATCCAACCAAAGTTTTCCGAGGGCGCGGAAATTCACCTGGATCGCAAAGTGACTCACGAGAAGGGAAGCTGGACCCACACGCTTCATGTCGTGCGGACGTTTGTCCATCCGGCATATCGGTATACGAGTGTTGTGCACCCCTGGATGAAACCTCAAACGATCTCGGACATCGCGGTTGTTGTCGTGGATAAAAAGACGCCAGAAATTCCAGTGATGGATGTTGCTTCGGAGCCAGTCGCTCCAGGATCGACGGTGGTAAAGTTGGGTTATGGTTGTCCAGAGGTCTTAAGCGAAAAGATTCAGTCGTGGGTTGTGGCGGGAGGAAGAGAATTACATTTTGCAACCGCCAAGACCGTGGCTGGGACGGACGCTCTGGAGAGTTATTTCCGGACCGCAAGAAAATCCGCAAGAGATCTCGAGTTCTATTCGACGGATAAGCAAAGAAAATTTTTAACAGGAAGCTTCAACGTCACAAAAGGCCAGTACCACGCGGCTCCACCCAAGCGCGAAAGCGAGAAGGGCGATTCCTCGGAATCGAGTCTTGGTTTCAGCGATTCGGGTGGGCCGCTACTGGTCGAAAAACGTGGAAAATATTCTGTCGTGGGCGTGAATGCGAAGTCCTTGTTGTGGCCGAAAGAAGAACACAAGACGAAGCTCGAGCCCGTGGCGGTGGATCTTCATACGCGAGTGGATACGAAGAGCTTCACGGGGACATCGGAATGGTTACAGGGCGTCTTGGCGGTAACTTCCAAAAACGCGAAGGACAAGAGTTTTCTCGATGGGCAAATCGCTGTTGCCATCGATCCGGAAGCGCTCCCTAAGGCAAAGGACAGCTTTGACACTCGAAAGTATCTGAGGGCCGAAAGAAAGAAGTTTGATATTAGTCTGACAACGCCGACCGGGGAGGCTTGCCCGCTATCTCTCGGTCGGCTGAGTCTCTATGACTTGAACCTCGAAGAGGACATCGTATTCGCCGTTAAGCCGGACAAGGATGCCGATGAGAAACCGCTCAAAGCCACCATCAGCTCCACTTCGGATGTGAAAATCGAATCGATTCGATTTGAGCTCGATTGGACCGACAAGAAAGTGAAAGAACCCGCCTGTCTTTTACTTATCCATTGAGACTACTTCGCTTCGCTCGCAGATACCGGTATGATTAGCTGTGTTCATCCAAGAGATGCTTTACATTTTGCATACCTTTGTCGCGATTTTTGTGATCGTGGATCCT
>JAHFAF010000303.1:0-429 GCA_023250715.1 Pseudobdellovibrionaceae bacterium
CGTAGGAGTTGCCCCCTTCCACCGGATTGGGAAAATCTGCCGCCTTAATTTGAGAATCGCCTGCTCCAGGTAGAGATCGCTGAATCCGGGCGGCAACTCGCCCCGTGAGATCTTCCGCTGCTGCCCAAGGCGAAGCGTGGAAAATTACGAACAAAGAAACGGGCAACAATTTCGTCACGTACTTCTTACTCACGTTCCTACCTCTTTTTATTACTGGTAAACCAGCACGCTCACTTCAAGCGTGCCCACTTTTCTAGCAAAATATATGCGCGTGGAATCAGGCAATCCCATCATCGTGGGCTTGTCATCGGTGGCACCAAAACTTCGTGAGAGCATTTCCACAGTTTTCTTTCCACCCACAACTCTCGATTTCAATTTGAATGCACTCATCTCGACCGGATAGGCAATGATGCGCGAGTTCGCGCTCGA
>JAHFAF010000303.1:439-5577 GCA_023250715.1 Pseudobdellovibrionaceae bacterium
ATGGTAGTAGTGGACGACTCGTCGAACATCGATGTCCCCACTGAAATGCGCATTCCCAGCTTCCTGCATGGACATGACTTCGTGGGGGATGAGCTGCATCCCAGTTTGTGAAAAGAAGCTACCGGTCGATCCAGGCAGAGCAGTCACAAAGGGCTCAAGCTTCGCACTCGGAATTTTCTCAAGCTTGATCGCGTAGTGTTTTCCATCCTTGAGGTTCACAGTGGGAGGAACGTCGGTGACCACCGAGGCATTCATCGCACTAGCGATGTTAAAACAAATCGATTCGCCCGAGCCGTCTGCCACTTTGCAATCCATCACATCGGTTGCCATCTGAAAAAAGAACTGCTCAGGAGCAAAACTATTGTAAAGAACGAAAGCCAGATTACGAAATTTTTCGATGTCTAAGTTTGCACGCGAGCTTTCGAATAATACCCACCGATCGGCGGCCGAAGGGACGGGATCTCCCGCAAAAGCATCAATGAACGTAAAATAATCACCCACCTTGTGTCGGCTTAACATCACAAAAGGACGAGCGGTGTCGTCTTTTACTAATGGCCAAGTCACATATTTCTTATCGGCTCCAAGATATGCACTTGCGGGGATAATGGCGTTGTACTTCACCACCGCGGGCTTCGCCTCCCACGCTGGTTTTTCTAACATGGCGCCCTGCATATCTCGAAAGAACTGAACGCGGGTGACCCCACTCAGCGTGCTATCGGTCAGTTTGTTTTCACTGCTCATTTCACGAATACACGGTTGATCCGTGGCACAGGCTTCTGTGGAAACAGGCAAATTGAGAAACATGGAGGAAATATCCGCGCCTTCAATGAGAGAGATCATCTGCTGACCTGCCCCGCGAAACATTTTTCCTTCTTCAGCCGTACTCGCAATCGACCGAGTCTGCTTCGAGACGCTAGAGGAAAGTTGCATGGTTCCCATCATCATTAATCCCAATACAGTGACGCCAATCATTATTTCGATGAGCGAAAATCCCGACTCACGTGAGCTCGGCATGGATCACCTAGGAGTAAATTGTGTTAAGCAAGGGCACGCGACTGCTGAAATGCAACGGCGGCCAATTAGACGAAAGGGCTATCTAACATTATATAGCGGAATGAGCCTCAACTCAACGCGCCACTTTTCCGACACTTCGTTTTGTTCGTTCCGTAACAGGGTTGCCGATAATGAGTTGGATCCGCTAAAGAAAAAAGACCTCAAAACGTACCGCTGCCGAAAAGGGTGACAAGGTAATGTACACGTCAGCGCTTCTTTCTTTTATTTGTCGGTGCGGTTTGCTGGTCGCGGCTTACAGCATCGCGGCAAGACCGGCAGTGCGGTTTAGCGGTTACGGCGTTGGGCAATTGCGTATGAGCTTGTACACGCTCGCTGCTAGGTGAACTAGCGTATCTCGTTCTTTCTCATTGAAATGCTCTGGCTCGAGTTGAACGATGCTTTGAACTTAGCGGAAGGGTCGGCTAAGCCTAGTTCCAAAGAACGGGCAAAATTCTACTGGATTTCGCTTGGGAGTTTCAGAGAATGCGCAGCTATCCTTCAGCTGATAAGCATCGACGACGCAAACGTACTGGAGCTTGCCGATAAGCTGGCTCGACATCTCTACAAACTCTGCAAATCCCTCGAATGAGGACTCCCCCTCCGGCGCTTTGCAGAAAGAACCCGCGTCAGCCCAACACCGCTTTTTTCACCTGCACCACCACCCATTGGGCGTTTTTGCGGGCTTCTTCTGCGTGCTTCTTTTTATAAAACTCCGACGGAGTAAGATCTTCGCTTCCGTAAAAGGCTAGCTCCCTGTCGCGGCGAAGCTGGCTCGAGATATCCGCCATTTTGGCGAGCTCCGCTTTCGAGGATTTGTTCAAAAGCGATCGCTGCGATTCCAAAATATCCCCAACGTCGTGAATACGCGGGACCTCGATACCAAAGGCGCGAAGAAGCGCTTTTAGGGAAAGCTCGACGATTTCTTGTGATTCCCTCACCACATCCGGCCAGCTTTCTCTTTCGAACAATACATCGAGTGCGGCCAGGCGATTTTCCGATCTCTTGATGTAATCCAGGTGCAGCGTTTTGTTTTTCATGATTTCTTATTTTTCCTAACCCAAAAGGGATGCCCATGAGAGATCTCTCTTATAACTTCACCCTGCGCCATGGATTTCCGCAACTGCGCCAAAAAGGAAGCCACTCGCGTCGATTCTTCCCACAGCAAAATACCTTCTAGAGCGACTTCGAACCAGATTCCTCCCGCCTCTTCCACGCTCTCAGGAAGTGATACAAATTGGGGAGAAAAACGGCCAAGGGATATTTCCTTTAGGAACGACTCCACTTTTTGATCCCAAACCGCATACTGTTCGCGCGTAGGCGCAACGGACGGGGGTAGCACCAATAGCACATCGATGTCTGAAGATTCGGTAGCCTCTCCACGGCTGACAGAGCCGAAGAGCAGGACTCCGATAAGAGGATACCCTCCTTCACCAATCGCCCTGAGAAGACGTCCAATAGGAAGGCCGAACGAGGCGAGATCCTCTTGAGGAGAAACACCCTTAACTGCACGGCACAGAGAATCCGAACAAAACTGATTCAGCGAGACGCCTTGCTTTTGCGAGGCCCTCTTCAATAGCCCGTGGAGGCTCGGGCTCACGCGAACAATAAATTTTCCCGATAGGTCAGACATCAATTGAATGATACTATAGTATCAAACTGCTGTCAGCACACAAAAAAACGGGTGGCTTCTCTATAAGAGAAACCACCCGTCTTCGGTGTAAAATCAAGTTGAGTTTTTCCGGTTGCTACCTGAATTCCCTTCAGATAGCGCCCTCTCGAAATCTTAACCCGGGCTAGCCCGCTACGCTTGGCCAGCCCCAGGAATCTTAACCCGGGCTAGGCAGCTTTCTCAGCGTCCTGTCCTTCGGTTCGCGTCGTGGGCGTCGTCTGACGAGTCAACGCGAACAATTGGACATTAAGCTGATAGACCGCATCCCCAGTATTACCGCTATGAACGGTGCCGAGCTCTTTCACGAGTTGCTGAATCTTAGCTCGGAGCTCGCCCACTTTTTCTTGCGGCAAGCTGATGGTGATGCTCTCGAAGTCCTGGGTGTCAGGGCCTTGAGTATAAAGCGACTGGGCCGCCAATTCCGCCATCTGCTCGTAGTAAATCTTCTGAGCCATGGCAGCGCTGGTCGTATCCGGTTCTTTGGTCTCCGTCGCGATGAGCATGCCATCGGTTTCCTTCACAAAATTCAATTTGCGAAGTAGTGCTATGGAAGCAGTCGCTTCCGTCTCACTCACCTGAGGAACTAACGACTGCCCGATGGTACCGGGATCGTTTTTCACTGGTCCCTTGTGCACGATCTCTCGGATCGCAGCGTGATACCACTCATGATAGTAGTCGTAGAGTTCAGGAATGAGTGTTTTGACCTTAAAGAGCTCGCGAAGATAAAGAAGCTTCGCTTCGTAAACCTTCTTCTTCGGCTCCTGCTCGCATTGATTGTACTCAACCATATAGCGGAAATATTCCGCCTCATGACTGTCGAGCCGAAGACCTTTGGCAAACTTCGCAATGGCTTCGAAGCTCAAGTTGCGCTTACCATCCATCACCAACTTTAAATAGTTGGGTGATCCGAACCCGGCTTGTTTAGAAAAAAAGCGGAAAGAAAACATCGGATCTGCTTCTTTCAACTGTCTGTATCGATCCTTCAAAAAATCTCGGTAGTCCGAGAAATTATAAATGTTGGAAGGAATATTCACGTTAAAACCCCCTCGATTTGTTACCCCTACGTGGTTAGTGTGCAAGCCCTCTGCCACGAGTGCCACTCTAGGGCCCACCGTTTTTTCCGTGTATTCCTTGGTGGTTATGCGCAATTGAACAGCTGAAAAGTTGCCTGTCACATGTCGCACCTTGAGTATTCACTTACCCGATCGTCTTCCAAACGCTTGAAATTACTCAAGAAGGCCTGTATCAAGAGTTGACACCCAGAGAGTGAGAGGTTTAGTGGAGCTTTCTTTCGAAGCTATTTTAGGGAGAATTGGTAGCGAGAAGCGCGTAAAGCTCGGTCTCGAACGCTTTCAAGCAGCACTCAATTCCTCCGGAAATCCCGAGAAAGCTGTCCAGACTTTGATCATTTCGGGCACGAATGGCAAAGGGACCACTTCCCTCTTTGTCTCTTCCGCTCTACTCCATGCAGGTTTTCGAGTAGGCACTTATCTTTCCCCTCACCTTCAGCACCCGCAGGAGCGGTTCCTTCAGGATTTGGTGCCGGCTTCTGTGCGGGACCTCGAAGGGCTTGCAAACGAGCTTCTCCCCACGGCGGAAAAATTCGAGCTTACCTACTTCGAGTTTCTGACTTTCTTGTGCTTCCATTGGTCTAAGCGAGCCGGGCTCGATTTCTTGGTATTAGAAGTGGGGCTGGGCGGCAGGCTTGATGCTACCAACGTCACCGAGCCCATTGCCTGCGCCCTTACTAATGTCGGCTTCGATCATGAAAAGTACTTGGGCAATACATTAGAAGAAATTTTGGAAGAGAAACTCGGGGTCTTGAGGCCCGAGGGGCTCCTTTTTACAGGTATTCGAGAACCCGCACTTCTACAAAAAGTCGAAAAGCGGTGCGCGGAACTCGATGCGATCTATTACTACTCCAAGGAAATCCGCTGCGAACGCGGACCGGTGGACTGGGGCGGGCAGAGCTTTTCTCTGAATGGTTATCCTTTTCAGGTAACTAACCCCAGCCCGGGAACACTGGAAAATGCGGCTCTTGCTTTTTTGATGATGCGAATTGCTTTCCCGAGAATCCCGATTTCCATTTTGCAGACCGCGTTCCGCTCGGTGCGCACGCCCGGGCGGATGGAAGTGGTTTCGGATCGCCCTCGCATTGTTCTCTCAGGGGATCACAATCCGGATGGAATCGAATGCTTGAAGCGAACACTTGCCGACTTGAAAACCGGAAGGCTCCACACTCTCTGCGCCTTTTCCGCGGATAAGCCCTTTGATCAAATGTACGGTGAGCTTTCTAAACTTTCCGAGCAAATTTTTCTCACCCGCATTCCGAACGCTGAGGAGCTACCGGAAAGTTACCTGAAGCTAGGGGAAGTGCTTTCGGATCCCGAGAAAGCAGTCGAGACGGCTTTACAAA
>JAHFAF010000304.1 GCA_023250715.1 Pseudobdellovibrionaceae bacterium
TGATCAAGATATCCAAGCGGTTCAATCGATCTACGGTACCGGGATAAAAATCGAGCTTGAAGAACAGACAGACGGAACCTTCGACGCCGTCGTTACCTACAAGACTCCCGAAGGAGTGGGGAGCAAAATTCGATTAGGGACCAAGCGCGATCATCTCGAGGAATATGAAGTCGATGAAACAGGCATTGAACATGAAATCGATCTCTCCGGATTCGAAGGGGGAGTACGCTATTTTTATCAGGTCTTGATGCAAACGACAGGCGGCAATGCATGGACGCAAACAAGAAGCTTTATTACGGACGTCACCCCTCCCCGCATTATCGATGCAAGAGTGCACCGCGTTTCCAATAATGCCGCTGAGGTCCGGTTTTCTACCGATGAAAGAACTCAAGGACTCGTGGCCTACTACAAAGACGAAGAAAACTCCGAAATAGAATGGGCTTACGACTTTTCTTTCGGGAAGGTTCACAACCTGCAGTTTTCCGTGGGCCAGGGAAACTATATCATCTTTCCCGTTGCCGTCGACGAGGCGGGAAATCAAACAATTCCGGACGACGGTCTAAATATCACAAACGATACCGTTGCCCCGACCCTCAGCAATATCCAGCTCAGCAATTTGACCATTCATGGAGCCACTCTATCGTGGAGAACTAATGAAAGCGGAACGTCTAAGGTCTGGTACGGGACGAGCTCAACCACTTTAAATCTATCCACCACAGGCTCCTCGGGCACGGACCATACCGTCGAGCTAACCGATCTCGCAAATAACACCACGTATTTCTATAAATTGGAGAGTAGAGACGCCGCCGGGAACGCGGGCTATTCCGGGGTGAGGACATTTTCGACCGATCTTACAGGACCGACATTCAGCGGCATCGGTGCGCTCAATGTCCGCCATTACCAAGCGGATATTGTCTGGCAGACGAATGAAGCGAGCGACAGCAAAGTTTCGTATGGAAATTCCTGTTCTAACTTGAATTCAACGATCTCGGATGCAGCGAGTGTAACCTCGCATACGATTCACTTGACCGGGCTTTCGGCCGCCACCGCTTATTGTTACAAGGTGATCTCGAAAGATGCCGCGGGAAATGAATCCACCTCGGATCCCTTCACGGTTACGACCCAGACGTTGGAAACGCTTTCTCTTTATAATATTCGTACTAGCGTTGGTGTCTCGGGTGTCACAGTGACTTGGAATACCAATATCGCCACGAATTCCGTCGTGGACTATGGAACCTCGCCGGGAAATTACCCTTACAGCACGAATAATGCGGCTTATGTAACCTCCCATTCAGTTTGGGTTTCCCAGAACCTGACCCAGGGACAAACCTACTATTTCCGAGTCCGATCCACTTCCGCACAAGGGACGACAGCTTCGTCGAGCGAATCCATTTTCCGCTACCAGTGGCAGGACACTGTTACCGTTTCCGTTCAAAATGATTCGTACTATTACTGGCTCCCCCACTGGGTGACAGCGACAAGCTCTGACCCGCAGGGCGGATCGACTCAACTCAAAATGGAAATTTTCTATAAGGGCGGAGGAGGCACCGTGCTCTCCGTACCGATGAGTTACCAATCCTACTCGGGTCAATACACCGCGGAAATTCCGTATTATCTCTCCTGGGATGTCTACAATGGATCTCTATCGATCCGAATTACCTCGTCCCTTGGAGGCTCTGCGACCTGGTAAAGACGGATTTCGTCACTCACAAGGAATTCTTTCGACGTATTCCTTGCGTGGACACTTTTGATCAAAGCTAGCGGCATGGCATTTTAGTTGCACAATCCACCTGCGATGACGAATGGTGGATTCAAACTCGCGTGTGTTTTCGTGGTGGTAGCCGGCTGGCCGACCCCTACTTTTGCGCGCCGGCAGGTGCAGCTCATGCCCCGAGAAGAAACGACAGTGTCCGCCGATCGCGAGCCCTCGGAGTCTTACCCTTACACTCGATCCTATGAAGATTCTTACCGCCGTAGAAATAGCACTTCCCGATTCGTTCTGGGCGGCGGCCTTACTAGTGGAGTGAATCAACCGATTACTACGGAGACGGTAAGCCATAGTCTCTATGTTGCAGCCGGGGGAGAGTCTCATCAGGGTTACCTAGGGGGAGATCTCGATTTGTTTTTTGATATGGGCTCGATCTACCAAGGAAACGCACTCAATAATGCCTATAATTACCAAACGGGTTCGCTACAACAATTTGGCGGCCTATTCGACATGACACTTGATGTACCCCTCGATCTCGGAGGATTCCTTGTCGTCCCGCGAGCCGGTGTAGGTTATGGCATTCAGCATTTAGCGTTGGATCGAAACTTCAATACGACTGCAGGAGCCTTTAGCCCTGCCAGCAATGGAACGAAAGAAACCGTGCATGGCGCCTTCGCGATGGCGGGAATTATCATTAGCCCAATCAAGATGCTTACCTTTTCTGCGGATTATGCCTCGTCCTTCTTCAGCACTGGAACAGTGGGAGGAAACAGCGCCCCTGATATTCCCTTAAATAATGGCGGAAGCAGCTTTGATCGGATTCGCGCTACTGCCTTTGTTCGAATTTCGCATGGGATCTCACTCGGTGCGCAGTTTGTTCAAAGACGTATTTTTGTAAACTTTCCCGTCCCCAACGACCCCAGCGGCATTCTTGCGCCCAAGCAACAGCACTTCCTAGGTCTTCTTGGTCTTGAGCTTTAAAAGCTTATTTTGCTAAAAATTCTTTGAATTTATCGTTGGCCACGATTATCTCGCATACGCCCGCATAGTCATTGGTGCAAAGATCCGTGATCGATACCACGATCGGAGAGGTGCTTGTGACTTTGCCGTGGCCGAGCGGAACATCTGCCAACACGAGATCGTACTCAGGGGGGAAGGTGGTGCCGGCAGCGTCCTGTTCGAAAAGCGTAAAAACAATATTTTCCGCAGGGAGGAGCCCGTTTTCTGTCGGGCAGGCTACATCTCCAAAGTCGATGACATCATCGCCGTTCGAAAGAAGTACGACCTGAATGCAGTTATCCGGGCCAAGACCAATTCGCGCGGAAAAATCGGAAATGTCGGCATTAATTTGCCAGGATTTCGTTCCATTGATTCTCTCCTTACGTGAGATTTCCGTAAGGGAGGGGACGGTAGTTTCCTCGGGAGGAAGCGAAGCACGCGGTGTTTTTGGAGGCGGAACGTATTTCACCTCGAAAAGAGCGACAGTACATCCAGAAAGTAGAAAGAGTGCCAAGAAGGAGAGAGTCAACCACCGCAGCATGCGCCACCTCAACCGCTGACATCTAGTCATCAGCTGTCGACGGACATTGCAGAAGTCGCACCAATTAGCGGCCTGCCAAAAATTGTCGCTGTCTGCGTGAAACCTCCCCCCCGCCAAGTTTCCTAGGAGATAAAATTGCCACTTTCCGGCAAGTTGGCTAGCAATGAGGCATGGATCTTATAAAAGTACGAGAACACCAACGAAAATTCGTAACCGAACGGCTATGGGAAAAGTTTCACAATCCGAAGAACCTCGTGATGGCCCTGGCGGGCGAGACGGGGGAGCTTTTGGAGATTTTCCAATGGCTTACGGCTGAGGAGTCCCAAGGACTGATGAAGGACCCGAAGCGCGCCGAGCAGGTCCGGCATGAAATAGCGGATATTTTCTATTATCTTGTCCGCCTGACTGATCTACTAGACATCGACCTGGAGAAGGCATTCTGGGAAAAAATGGAGTTAAACGCCAAGCGCTACCCCGCCGAAAAAGCGAAGGGACAGGCAAAAAAATACACCGAACTCTGAATCCCAGAATTTGCGAGCGTAGCGTGGCAATCTCACGAGACTGCCGCGGGCCCCTGGCCCTCCCAGATACGGGGCAAAAAGGTGGGAGGGCCTGTCTTTCGACAGTCCCTGTGGGAAAAGATTTTTTGGTGAGAAATACTGAAAAAGAACGGACGCCCCTTTTCAGAAACGAAGATCAAATTTTCAAAACCCATTTAGGAGCGGAAGGTAGCGCCCGTTGCCTTCGAAAATCCTCGCGCCTTCCGCCCCAATCCCCATTCCCCTCCAGGTACCCCAACCCTTTGGCCCCCTCATCGCCCCCGCGATTCCTTCAACCTTGCAAACTCTGTTTCCATCAACCCTTTGCATGCTTTTCTGATACATTGCGTCACATCTTACCCGTCGACTTTGACAGGTAAAAAAGTGGACCTTTTAGAATTTCAAACACTTAGCCGATAAAAAAGTGTGACAAAAGGCACAGCGGTGGTACTTACGAGAATCCGATGACCCAAGAGAATTTAAAAAAATTACCGCTTTTTGCCTCGTTGACCTACGAGCAGATCGATCGGCTTACCGAGGAAATGCCCCGACAGAGCTTTAAGAAAGACGAGCTCCTGATCCGACAGGGAGAGAAAGACCTTCAGGCGTACGTACTCATCGAGGGAAAAGTAGGGGTCTATGCAGAATCGCACGAAGGGATTAAGAGCACTCTCGTCTTTCATGAAGCCCCCGTCGTTTTAGGGGAAATTGAAATTTGGCAGGAACGGCCCTATCTCGGAAGTGTGGTCGCCATCGAGCCCTGCACGACGCTTGTCATGAACAAGAAACGCTACATCAAGCTTTTGCACTCGAACCATCAAGTTTGCATCAACATGGTGCAATTGCTTTCTAACCAACTCTATCAAGATGCTACGGCGGTTCGCATGCGGTTATTCGGCCGCGTAGAGCACTTGGTGGCAGGTACGCTCTGCTCGTTTGCCCAACTTTATGGAGAAGAACACCGTTACGGAGTGCTTATCCGAAAAGAGATTAATAAATCCGAAATTGCCGAGATATTAGGTGTCGCTCGCCGAAGTGTCATCCGCGCTTTCGAAACACTCGAGGAAGAAAAACTCATTCAACTCGAAAAAAAGCAGCTTGTGATTCCCGATCTCCCCGCCCTTCGCCGTAAAGCCAACGCGCCCTTCCCCTAACGCCCCCTACTTGTGGTGGTAAGGAATCAGTCGAAACCCGTGCTTGCGCATCAGGGCGAACCAAGCCTCAATCGGGGGCCTCTTGCGCTTTTCTACTCTTGAAATGACAAAGGATTTCCTTCGGGGCGGCTGAATGGAGCGCGCAAGAGGTAAGCTCACAATTTCTCCTTTTTTCAATGCCTCACTCACCGTACAACGAGGCATAAAGGCCACGCCCTTTCCTTCCAACACAAAATCCATCTGCATACTGAGCTGGTCGAGCTGAATGCGAGGGTAATAGCCCACGGGCATGGATTTCTTTGTCCACTCCTGTAGGGGGCCATCCCACTCAAGACTGACGAAAGGGAGCCTCCTGAGCTCGTCTTTCCCAATCACTTCTTTCGGCAAGGGAAGGGAGCGGCTCGCGACTAAGAGGACCTCGTCGTCATAGAAGGTGAGGACCTTCACTCCAGGAAGGCGCGGCGGGTGGTAAACAAACCCGATTTGAATGACGTCATCCAAAAGAAATTGCACCACTTCCCACGAGTGACTCGTCTTCGTAAAAAGTCCGTACTTCGGGTAAAGTGTCGCAAAATCGAGAAGTACTGGCTTAATGAGGTGGCGCCAAAGAGAATCCGTGGCACCG
>JAHFAF010000033.1:0-6637 GCA_023250715.1 Pseudobdellovibrionaceae bacterium
TTTCTCTTGCACCGCCGCTTAATTTTCGCTCACCGAATGTTTTTTGAAGCTCTGGGCGGCGATGTTCCCTTTTACGAGTTGGGAGCGACGGGAGGGTCGAGCCCGACAATAGGATTTGGTGGTGATCGCTTCCTGCGAGGTTACGATTCCAATCGGTTCATTGATCGATTCAAGCTCGTTTTTGGAATCGAGCTCCGCTGGGATCCACTATTTTTCCAGTTTGCGAAACAAGATCTCACGCTAAGCTTTGTTCCGTTTTTCGATCTTGGCAGAGTTTGGCCGTCCATGCTTCCCATTCAGCTCGATCGCTGGCACGCCTCGATGGGGTGGGGAATGCGGCTCATTTGGAATAGCCGTTTTGTGATTCGAACCGATTTTGCGATTACGCCCGAAGGAACGAACCTCATTTTGAACCTGGGGAATTCCTTCTAATGGGACCTTTGGGGCGGCGCCTAAAACAACTTCAACAGTACATTCGCTTTTCGCAGGCGGCCAGGGAGTGGATTTCCTCGCAGAAGTCGGACAAGGGGATTCGCCCCGATTTACTCTCACGGCTTTGCTTAAATTGGAGGAACTCATGGTCGGCGACCGAAGAGTTCCTTCTTGAAATGGCGAAAATCGCGGCGATCCACCGAGGGCCCATTCTCGAGTGTGGTACAGGCTTATCGACCCTTGTGCTTGGTTTTATATCCGAATCGACGGGAAACCCCATTTATTCCCTGGAACAAGATCCCTCTTGGTTTGAGAGAGTCCGAAAGGATTTGTTACATCACCATCTGAGACGAAATAGAGTTATCCTGGCCAAGCTAAAAAAGTTCACTGATTACGAATGGTATGACTGGACACAGGGGCCACCGCTGCCACGATTTGCCTTCGTGGTTTGCGATGGTCCGCCGGGAATTTCCTGGGGAGGGCGCTACGGCCTTCTTCCTCAGATGAGAGATCGCCTAATGCCCGGATGTATAATCCTCTTGGACGACGCCGGTCGAGAGGGCGAACGTGAGATCTTGGGCCGATGGAAACGGGAATACGGTATTACGTATGAGTTGATTGCTGGCTCCAACCCTTTTGCAAAAATTATTCTGCCTTGAAATAGGTTATCGGTGGGATAGACGCCCTCTAGGAGTCCGGTCACTGGCTATTAGAATGAGCGTGCGAAATATTTTCGGGGGCGTCGGGCGCTGGGATGCATAGTTTCTCGGAGTCAAATGTTGACTTCAGTTGTTCAAAATACATGCAAACCTTACGTCCTTTTTCGCGCTCCAAAGCCACCATGCGTTCTCCCGGCTTAAGGCCAGAGCCAAAACCGAAGGTAAAGTCCGGTGCAAGGCCAGCTAGCGATGAGCTATCCAGATAAGATTGAAATTGAAGGGTTAGCCGATCTTTCCTAGAGATACCCCTCGCCTCAATACGCCGTGGGGCGTTTTGCTCGTCCACGCCCATTTCCGCGGTGCCATCGCGTCGAATCAGAACCAAATACTTTTGGCACCTCTTGCCATTCTTATCGCACTCCGAAAATTCATAGGTTCCGGCCCAAGTCGCGACCTTCCTCAAGCGTTCGGGATCGTTCGCGGCCCGAATGAAACTATCGGGGGTGAGCCCCGCACACTTCACCAGAACAAAACTAAGGCCACCAACATAGAAAGCCTTGCGACTCAATCGGAAAAACGCGATCCCCATGTTTCCATTTCCCCCTTCTTCATATCACCTATTCTTAAGCATTCCAGACTCACTGGGGGATTGGACGACTTCCCAGCGGTTTCCATCGCAGTCGATGAGCAAAAAGCTCTTTTCCCCCCACGGGTGATCTTTAGGCGGCCCTTCGGTCTTGGCGCCGAGAGCCGTTAGTTTTTGGAAGCTCTCTTCCACGTTTTTCACGGAGAGGCCGTAAGAAACGGCCCTTCGATCCGACGTTGCCGAAAAGCTCTTTGCCGATTTTCCGACGGGTTTGAAAAATGCCATGCGAAAGCCTGAGGGGAGAACAAATTCCGAGAACATCTCATTTTCGAAGTAAGGCTTAAGATCAAAGCCGCCCTGGAAAAACCGCGTGATGCGAGCAACGTCTTCAGTTGCAAGCACAATATGGGAGACTGCGAGAAGCATCAAACTTTCAGATATGCCTCGAGCCGGTCGAAAGCCTTTTCCAGGTTCGCTTGCGAGGTCACGTAGCTCAACCGGATGCACTTCTCCTTACCGAATGAAGAACCAGGCACCACTCCGAGATATTGCTGAGCTAGAAGGTCCCTGCAAAAATCGACGTCCGAAATTTTTTTACGGCTGAGAAACTTGGAAAGATTGACGAAAAGGTAAAACGCGCCATTGGGTCGCACATAGGAAAGATGCTCGCTCATCCGATCGAGGCGCTCCATGCAGTAGCGTCGCCTTTTATCGAACGCGGCCACCATTTGATCTACTGTATCCGACGGCATTTTTGCCGCCGTGAGCGCTGCCCATTGAACAAACGCAGTTACGTGACTATTACTTTGGCTCTGCAAGGCGGACATCCTCTTGATGAGGTCCTTGTCCGCAATCGCCCAACCCAAACGCCAACCGGTCATGCAGTGGCTCTTTGAAAATCCACTGATCGTAATCGTATTGCTTTTTACTTCGGGTCCGAGCGAGGCGGTGCTCACATGCTCCGCACCATCGTAAAGGATCTTTTCGTAAATTTCATCGGACATAATCCAGAGATTTCTCTGCATCGCCCAGCCGACAAGCCGCACGAGATCCTCGCGGGTGTACACCACTCCCGTCGGGTTATTCGGGCTATTCAAAATAATTCCACGTGCGTTCTGGGGAATCGCCATTCCCTTCCAGCGATCGACATTCACCCGGTAGCCGTCCTCCTCGAAAAGGGGCAGAGGCAAAATGGTAGCACCAGAAAGCTCGATCATGGGGCTGTAGCTCACCCACGCCGGGGTTGGCACAAGTACCGTGTCTCCCGCTTCGACCAAGCATTGAAGTGTTAGATAGATGGCGTGTTTGGCACCGCTAGTGATGATCACTTCCTCGGGTGAAACCTGAAAGTCATTTTCTCGGGTCACATGCTCCGCAACCGCTTCCCGAAGCGCTAAAAAACCGGGTGCCGGCGTATAGCGAGTAATTCCGTCCGCCATGGCCTTAGTGGCGGCGGCTTGTATTGCTTCCGGAGTATTAAAGTCGGGTTCGCCCGCGGCGAGGCTAATGACATCTTTGCCTAAGGCTTTCAGCTCTCCTGCCTTCGCCGAAATTTCCATGATGGCCGAAGATTTTAGACCACTGACACGGGAAGCAATCTTCATAGAGTTTCCTTCAGTTTCTTCTCCACATGGGGTGGCACCATTTCCGAGACATCTCCGCCGTGGGCGGCAACCTCTTTCACCAGCGTGGAATTCACAAAGAAAAACTTTTCTGAGGCCATGAGGAAAAAAGTCTGAAGCTCTGAGTACATGCGGCGGTTAATTGTTGCCATCTGAAACTCATATTCGAAGTCGGAGACCGCGCGCAATCCGCGCAGAATCGTGTGAATTTTATGCTTCTTGGCGTAGTCCACGAGTAATCCCTCATAGATCTCCACTCGGACTTTCGGATTCTTGGGAAAAGACTTTTCGATGAGGCTCTTACGAGTGGCGGCGTCGAGGAGCGGGTTTTTTTTACGCGAATGGGCCACGAGGACCACCACTTCATCAAATACATGAAGTGCTCTTTGAATCAAATCGACATGGCCGTTGGTAATGGGATCGAAGGTGCCCGGGTAGATCACTCTTTGATTACGAGGCGGTTTCGACATAGCGAAAGTAAATTAGACTGGACTCGCCAAAGGGCGTCGACTTCCAGTGAGAAAATCCTTGAAACGCCAGCGAAGGTAACATTCGGGAAGGATGTTTCACAAGGAAAATCGCGGCACTAGCGGATCGCTTTGCGGCAAGGGCTATCAATTTAGAAGAGAACTCGGGTGTCCAAAGCGCAAACGGTGGATCGGCAAAGAGAATATCGAAGGGATCGCCTGGAGAATCTAGATAATCCAAGGCGTCTTGGTTTTTGACGGTCGCTTTCGTCCCAAAGCGTTCCACCGTCTTAGCCAGAGATTTGGCGAGTGAAAGATTTTTCTCGATAAAGGTGACGTGGCTTGCCGCCTCCTCAAGTGCTTCAATCCCAAACCGACCTTGTCCTGCAAAGAGATCGACGACACGAGCTTCATCGAGCCACGGGCGCAGAGTGTCGATGGCGCTCTTCAAGGCGCGTGCACCGATGGGTCGCATTCCAGGGGGAGATTTTTTCACGCTAGTTTGGTAACGCGAACGGGAGTACCACTCAAGAGGACTTTACTCGCATCGGGCGTCATGGCCCATCTCAAGCCGACAACTCCGTTCGCTCCTAGTGCCTGAGCTTGGGCCCAGATGACATCAAAAGCCGCCCGCAGGGGATCGCCGCCCGCGAGGTTTAAGGCACTGGCCGCTGAAAGAGGTGCAAGATAAGCGTCAATACGAAAACCTGGCAATTGTTCTCCCGCCGTCATGAGACATTCTTCGTTATTCACGTTCGGGAGGGTGGAGTCTCTGGGGGCAACACTTGGCTCGGGCGGAATCACTATTGGAGCAGCGGGCGATTCCACTCCACCCACTAAATTTTCCCCGAATTCCCTTAACTCCTGAAAAACGGAAGAGCTCTCGGTGAAATTGGCTTCCACTAAAGGGGGAGCCGCTTGAGGAGGGGGTTCGTTGACAATGGTGCCTCCCGGCTCGAGTGGGGGGAGATCCAGATTATTTAACATGAAGGGATTGAATCGATTGCCACATTCGCACCCGACTTCAAATAGGCTGTCTTCGTGATTAATCTCTCTGCTGCAAGCTGGACAGTTAGAGATCATTTTCCGTGGCACTTCTTAAATTTTTTACCGCTACCACAGGGGCAAGGGTCGTTTCGGCCGACTTTATCTCCGTCCCGCACTACGGGTTCTTTCACGACTTCGGAATCGTCGCCGCGCGAGAAGGTCATCTGCTGTTCTTTGGGCTGCATCTGCTCGATCTGTTCTTCACGCTGGATCTGAACCCGATAAATTTTGGTGATTACATCGGTCTTTACCTGCTCGTCCATGAGCTTAAAGAGCGTGAAACCCTCTTTCTTGTACTCGACAAGAGGGTCTTTCTGTCCGTAGCCGCGTAAGCCGACCCCTTCTTTCAGGTGGTCCATGTTCAATAGGTGATCTTTCCAGTGCTGATCGATCGAGCCCAGGTAAATAATGTACTCGAGCTGGCGGATCATCTCAGGCGTCATCTTTGCTTCGCGATCGTGATAGAGGAGTTCCGCTTTCTTGCAGAGATCGCTAGCGAGGCCCTCTCGATCCGCGAAATGGTGAATCGCTTCTGCGTTCAGCCCGAAATTCGTGTCGAACAGGAAAAGAAGAGACTCCAGAATTCCCTTTGTATCCCACTCGGACGAGTTCTTGGTCGAGGCAAAAGCCCCGGTAAGTCCATCAATCTGCTCTTTCACGATATCGAGAATGAGCTCTTTCGAGTTTTGCCCACCCAAAATGAGGCGTCGCAACTCATATACGACTTCGCGCTGTTTGTTCAAAACGTCGTCGTATTCGAGCAGATGTTTACGGATATCGTAGTTGTGGGCTTCCACCTTCTTTTGCGCGTTCTCAATTGCTCTCGAGATGAGACCCGATTCGATGGGGACATCTTCCTCCATCTTAAAACGATCCATGTATCCCTTGATTTTTTCGCCTTGGAAGATGCGCAAAAGATCGTCTTCAAGGGATAGATAAAACCGCGTTGATCCGGGATCCCCCTGGCGCGCAGCGCGACCTCGAAGCTGATTGTCGATGCGTCGGGATTCATGCCGTTCGGTGCCGATAATGTGCAATCCGCCCATGGCGGGAACTCCAGGCCCCAAGACGATATCCGTTCCGCGACCCGCCATGTTCGTGGCGATCGTTACTTGCCCGGGCTGACCCGCTTGGGCCACGATTTCCGCTTCCCGCTCGTGGTGTTTTGCGTTCAATACGTTGTGCGGGACTCCACGCTTTTTGAGAAGCCCGCTTAGGTATTCCGATCTTTCGATGGAGATGGTTCCGACGAGAACGGGCCTCTTTCCTTTGTTGAGCTCTTCGATTTCATTGCAGACGGCGTGGTACTTCGCTTTCGCCGTTTTGTAGATGGCGTCTTGGTGGTCTTTGCGAACCATGGGGCGATTCGTGGGAATGACCAAGACTTCCAATTTATAAATGTTCTGAAACTCGACGGCTTCCGTATCGGCCGTTCCGGTCATTCCAGCGAGTTTCTTATACATGCGGAAATAGTTCTGAAATGTTACCGTCGCGAGTGTCTGGTTCTCGTTTTCAATATTCACGCCTTCTTTGGCTTCTAAAGCTTGATGAAGGCCGTCGCTATAACGCCGGCCGGGCATGAGGCGTCCCGTGAATTCATCGACAATGATGACTTCGCCTTCCTTCACGACGTAATCGACATCTAGTTTGAAAATCGCGTGTGCTTTCAAGGCCTGGTGCACGTGGTGCACAAGCTCGATGTGCTCTGGCGCATAGAGATTATTCACGCGCAACGCTTTTTCCACTTTCGCCACACCGTCTTCGGTTAATGCAGCGGTTTTCGATTTTTCCTCTAAGGTGTAGTCCGCCTCCTTCTGCAACAGC
>JAHFAF010000033.1:6647-21131 GCA_023250715.1 Pseudobdellovibrionaceae bacterium
TGAGATAGTATTTATCGGTGGATTCGTCCGTCGGTCCGCTGATGATAAGAGGGGTTCTCGCTTCGTCGATAAGAATGGAGTCCACTTCGTCGACAATGGCGTAGTTGAGCTCGCGTTGAACGTAATCGGCGAGACGAAACTTCATGTTGTCGCGCAGGTAATCAAACCCAAACTCGTTATTTGTGCCGTAGGTGACATCGGCGCCGTAGGCCTCTCGGCGCTCATTGTCGTCGAGCCCGTGCACAATAACACCGACAGAAAGGCCAAGGGACTTGTAAATCTGCCCCATCCACTCGGAGTCACGCCGGGCGAGGTAGTCGTTCACCGTGATGACGTGAACCCCTTTACCTGCAAGAGCGTTCAAATAGACGGGGAGGGTGGCGACCAGCGTTTTCCCTTCACCGGTTCGCATCTCGGCAACTTTACCTTCATGCAGAACAGCGCCGCCGATGAGCTGCACATCGAAGTGCCGCATATTTAAAATGCGTCGGCCCGCTTCGCGACAAACGGCAAATGCTTCGGGCAAAATGTCGTTAAGCGTAGCTCCGCGTGAGAGACGTTCTCTAAACTCTCCCGTTTTCGCGACGAGCTGATCCTGGGTGAGACCCTGAAGCCCCTTTTCGAAGCTATTTACCTGAGCGACGAGGGGCTGAATCCGCTTAATCTCGCGGTCGTTCCGACTTCCGAAAATCTTACGTGCTATCTGCAACATAGCTTACAGGACTATACCATAGAGGTTTCGGGTTAGCACCCCGAGTTAACCCTATCCGCGATCAATTGGGTGAGTATTTCACGATAGCGAACCATCGCCTGAGGGATCGGCTCGTGGGGCCCTACCACAAAGGGTTTTCCGATCCGTACCCCCACTTTCATTCCCCGCCGTTCCGGAAGTTTGCCCGCTTGGGCGATGGCTCGGGTTCCTTGTAACGCGATGGGGATTAGGGGAACCACAGAGTTCTGAGCGGTTCGAAAGGCCCCCTTTTTAAAGGGAAGGAGCTCCCCGGTGCGCGTGCGAGTCCCTTCAGGAAAGAGGACGATCCCTTTCCCGCTTTTCAGGCCATTCTCGATGTCTCTCATGACATTGAGATCGTGACCAGAGCTGTCGCGGCGGACGAAAAAACACCGCATTGCTTTCATGGTCCACCCAATGAAGGGGATTCTTTTGACCTCCTGTTTGGAAACCCATTTGAAGTCGATTGGAAGCGCACTCATCACCAAAATGTCGAAGTAGCTTTCATGATTCGGGGCCAAGATGAAGCCGCCCTCGTGGGGAAGGTTCTCGATTCCTTCGATGGAAAGGCGAATCCCCAAGAGCGCTAGGGAATAACGGCCCCAAGCCCGATGGCATACGTGACCGAGTTTTTCACTGAAGAGAAAAACAGGCACGGCGATGATCGCAATGACGCCGGTCCAGATCAGGGTCGCAAGGATTCCCAGTAGATTAATTGCTTTGGTCACAAAGGTGTTTATTAAAAGCCGGGATAAATGGCAACAGGAGAGGTCCGGTCCGTAGTGGAATTGTCGCCCACTTGGCCGTGTCCATTGTCACCCCAACACTTGATATGGGTCCCCTCCGAGGCACAGCTGTGATCGTAACCCATGGATAAAGAAGTGGGAATGAGCCCTAGGTTCAAAACGTCCGTCGGGATCTTCTTGTCGTCTTTGGTGCCGTTCCCCAATTGTCCGCTAGAGTTCAAGCCCCAACATTTCGCTACGTCATTGACGAGCGCACAGGAGTGATCTCTTCCGGCACTCAATAGCCGCGCATTATCCTCGATGCCGTAAACAATCACAGGAATTTTGGATTGTGTGGTGGTGTTGTCCCCTAGCTGCCCGTAGCCATTGTAGCCCCAGCAGCGGATTTGTTTCTTGCCGGCGGCATTCACGAGTGCGCAAGCGTGGTGGTAGCCAGTGTCGATGGAAATAACATTCGATTCTTGCCCTTGGACTCCCTGAGGAAGGTGATTCTCCGTCAGCGAATTGTTCCCGAGCTGCCCGTGATCATTATAGCCCCAACACTTCGCGGCCCCATTGATCACGGCGCAGGTGAAGAGATAGCCCACCGCTACCGACGTCACTCCCGCGCTCATTGCCGTTGGTTGCACCGGGATATGGCCATCCGTCGTGGAATTCACCCCGAGCTGTCCGTGGCTATTGTCGCCCCAGCATTTGAGACCGCCGTTTTGGATGGCGCATGCGGTATTGTGGCTAGCGACTAGGGCGGTGACACCGCTCTCAAGACCCTGCACTTGAACGGGAGTTGCGCTATCAGTGGTGGAATCGTTTCCGAGTTGTCCGCTCGAATTATTCCCCCAGCACTTCACTGCTCCTCCGATGAGCGCACACGAGGAGGAATCATTGGAAGCAATTTGTTCGACTTGGGCGCCAATACTCAATACTTCTACCGGCAAATGCCTCTCGGTCGTGGTTTGATCTCCGAGTTGTTTATTCGAATTATACCCCCAGCACTTGGCTACTCCGCTCACGGTGGCGCATGTGGAAAGGTATCCTGCCGCCACCATAGTCGGGCGTGGAAGCCCCCTACCGCGAAGGGGTCGATAAGCAAAACCGTTAGGGCCGGCGAATTGAGTATATCGGGCTCGCAGTACGGAATAAGAATCTCCGGCTACATTTGGAGTGAATTTTACATTTACGGTACAGAACTGAAACTGGCTCAGTGTCGCCCCGCAATCGTTTTGCACGATGGTAAAATCCGTCGCCGAAGTGAGATCGAGTGTCAGGCCTTCCGCCGTGACTCTGCCGAAATTCGCGATGACAAAGGAAAGGTTAAAAGATTTTCCAATCTCAAGATTCCCGAATTCGCCCGAAGGCCAGCCAGAGATAGAGAGGAAGGCCGCGTTGGGTGAAGCAAAACTGGTAAAGACTAAAGGATTCGTATCCGTTTCAGTGGCCAAAGGAGGAGTGGCCGCATAGGGGCCGCCGAAAGGGTATGCCCTAAGAGAAGAGGGAATCTCTGGATCCTGATTCGGAGTCGGCGTTGGCGTGGGAGTCGTCGTTGGATTGGGCGTGGGCGTAGGGGTGACCGTCGGATTGGGGGTCGCAGTGGGAGTGGGAGTAGGGGTTGGGGTCGGCGTCGGCGTGGGTGAAAAAGTCGAATTGGGTGTAGGGGTGGGAGTAGAAAATATTTCAGAGGTCTGCTGTATGACAGGAGCAGGGTTGGGAGTAGGCATGGGCACTACCTTCAGAGGCTTTTTTGCGCATCCCAAGGAAAAGATAAAAGACAAAACTAAAAAAAATCGAGCAGCGTAACCCGGCGACAAGCGAATCCTCCTAAAGGCGTCAATGTTGAGGCGTCTACAGAACAATCGACAAAGAGATAAGGCCAAGGACTTGAGCGTGAGAGGGATTAGGCTTCGCGGTGTCTTTAGTGAGCTACACCATGGAAACTTTGCAAACGGTGTACCCAAAAAAAGAGCGAGCAACTCACTGAAATCAGGTGGACTCGAATTTCATTTGTTAGACAGGGGGGAAAAAGATTGCTTTAAATATCATTTAATATCAGTCAGTTGCTAGGTATTGTGCAGTCTTAACTTGGCAGGTTTTCCCCACTAACTCGCCAAGGCATCGTCTTCCAAGGGAATTTGGCCAATCCAGTGTCTCAAGTAGGCGCGGGATTTTTCACCGTCGTAATCCACACGCACATAGGTGAGCTTCGTTCTGCGAGCGTAAGTTTCCAGATCTAAGGAAATGATATCGGTCCAGGTGCCGGTATTGATGTACTGCTTTTCTTCGCTGACTTGCACCTGCTTGTAGACATGGGTGTGACCAAATACGACCGTATGAATATCAGGTGTGCGAAGAATTCTTCTCGCCGCATCTGTTAGATCGGGAAAGACGGACGCCTCTCTTAGAATTCGAAGCGTCGTTCCTAGGCTGGTCTGCCGAGTCCGGTTTTTACTAAAGCGCGTAGTAAGAAAATAACTCGCTAATCGGAAAAGTGCCTGAATAGCCATCCAAGTATCGTGAAGAAGGCTCCACCAAACGACCATTCGAAAAGGCCGTACTTTGTCCACGGCGGGTCGGTGCTGTTTCAGCTTTGTAATAAATTGCACGGTGAAAAGAGTTCCCCATGGAAGATTCAAAATAGGTTCCGGTAAATTCTCCGTCAGGAAAGGTTTCGCCGGATCGACACGATTCACGGCCTCGTACTGGTGCCCGTGTTCGATATAAACGCCGTCGACTTGATAATAAATATTTTTCCATAGCACCGGCCTTCCCACGGCTTTCTCGAAAAGTAACCGAGTGGACTGCCAGAGCATCTCTTGATCGTGATTCCCCACCACATAGGTAAGGGAATGCTTCTCATCCTCCAGGAATTCCTTCAGGGCATCGAAGAACACTTTATGCCCGCTGATGATTCTCTCCATCTTGATGGCAGAGATCGTCTCCGTAATTACCACGGGATAGTGTCCGTGGTAGTCGACTTGAATGAGGTTCATCATGTCGCCGTTAAAAATGAGCTCAATCTCAGTGGACTCATAGATGCCGTCACTATAGAACTCGAGCCACTCTTTGAACCGGTGGTCGTAAAGAAAGTCTTCGAGGGGGTTGATGCCGCCTTGAGGAAGTTGTCTTCCTCGGCCCAAGTGGAAATCGGAAACAATAAGCTTCAGCCTTTTCACTTTCTGTGGCGTAATTTTCTTTCGGGGAGCCATGATTAATCTTAGGCGGCTTTTCTTTCCTCCAGCACGGGAGCTAGGAATACTCGGTTTCGGCCCTGTTGTTTGCTGCTGTACATGGCCTGGTCGGCCATTTCCAAAATTTCCTTTTTGTCATGACCGTGATCAGGAAAACTCGCAATTCCAATGCTCAAGGTGATGTTGAGCTCCTTATTGAAAAGAAAGAAGCGCTTCTTTTCCACTTCCATCCTTAAGCGTTCGGCAGCCTCGGTGGCTTTCTTTCCGTCAAGGCCGTAGAGCAGAGCAATAAACTCATCTCCTCCATACCGAAAGAGAAGGTCGGGGCGCCTCAAGCGAAGCTTTAATAGACCCGCAAGCTCAGTGAGTAACTGACTCCCCACCAAATGTCCGTGGGTATCATTCACGGACTTGAAACGATCAATATCGATAAAAAGGACGGAGAATTTTCCTTGCGCTTTCGTAGCGGCGGCAACTGCGATTTCGAGATAACGGGAATTATAGAGGCCCGTCAGGTCGTCAATGTAGGTCAGTTGCTTGATGTCCAAGTAACGTTGCTGGTTTTCCAGTGCGATCTCTAGATTTCTGACGAGAAATTCCGCGCGTGCAAGCGAAGCTGGATTCGGGTCTTGTCTTTTTCCATCGAGAAAGATTCCGCCGAGTTTCGCATCTCTCAAGGGAATCCAAATGTAGTCCTTCTGAGCCCACAATTGCGGGTGAGCGGTCACTCCCTGATCGAAAGTCTTTCGCAGGGATTCACTCGAAGCAAGCTGTTCAAAGGAGGTCAAAAGGGGCTCGCTTCCGGGCAGCCACTCGGGCGGGGTTAAGCGATCCGGCCAAAACCAAATGGCTTGGTTTGAATCGAGGATGGAGGCCAGGTGGCGCAGGGCGAGGCTTCTCATCTGCTTGTCGTCCTCTGATTGGTGCAGTTGGTGGACGGCGCTAAATACCTGCAGGTCCGCGTTCAATACTTCGGAGCTCGAGTACAGCCGTTTCTTTCTAACGATTTTCTCGAGATGCCAGCGCAAGGTCTCAGGGTTTACCGGTTTGAAGAAATAATCCGTGACTCCATTCTTGTACGCCGCTACCGCGAGGCGGGCATCGTTGCTGTCGGATAGGGCCACGACTGCCGATTCGGGCGCGAGCTTTCTGAGAGCGACTAGCCATTCCAAAGGGGATGAGGAATGAAGGGAGAGGTCTGCAAGAATCACATCATACTTGAATCTCAAGAGAGACTCTTTCCATCCTTCTCCTTTTTCACACCAAACGGTGCAATAGTGGGAGCTTTCGAGCTCGTGACGGTAGACGTTTTCAAGAATGGGATCGGATAGGAGGACAAAGACTTGCGGGAGACCCTGCACCACCATATTACCCCGCTTTTCGTTCTTTCGGAGAGTCAAGGTTCTCGCTCTGATCAATTTCTTCAAGCAAAGTGATCGCAAGCTTCATGGTTTCAATGAGACGTTTTTTCTTGGAGTCAATTGATCCTAGGACGGAGTTTCCGTGACGAAGTCTATCTTCGAGCGATTCCATTTCTAATTCGAGCGCATCTGTCTTCTTTTTGAGCTCGAGGACGTGCTTGTCTTTGGATTCGAGCAGGGCCTGCATATCTCGTTTCAATAATTCGTATTTATTCTCGAGCTCCCGTTCCTTGAGTTTGATTCGCTTAAGATCTTCTTTTACCTTTTCTTTCCATTCCTCTCGTTTTCGGTGAAGCTCCTCGACCTGCTCTTCGTATCCGCCCGAGAGACGAGCGCGTTCCTCAAAATCATTTTTCATTCGGATGAGCTCTTCGTCGTGCTTTGCCTTTATATCCCGCAATTCGTGTCGCGCGCTCTCTTCACGGCGCCGGAGCGTTTCCATTTCGGATAAAATTTCCCGGTTACGATTGGATTGGGTCTCCAGCTGTGTAGAGACTTTCTTTAAGAATGTTTCGTACTGTCGGTGCTGGTCTTGAAGATCGCGGACTTCCGACTCTTTGAGGGCGATATATTTTCTCAAAACTTCCGATTGATTCTGGCTTAAATTAGCATTGTCGGGAAGACTCGAAATATTTTCCACTTCCGGCTTAAGCTCCCCCAGAGCTTCATTTCGGGGCCCTTCTTCGGAATCTGGAATTGAAATATTAATATTTGGGATACTTGAAGTGAGCTCATGAGAAAAATGAGGATTGGAGGGCTCATCGAGCGGCTCCCCGTCTTTGGGAAACGCAGGCGCAATTTCCCCCTCGGGATCGATTTTGAAGAATTTGATCTTCGAATCTGTATTCTTATTTTTTGGGCCTTTATCGGACACCGGGCCTCCCTTCTACCTTATCGGTTTGAAATCAAATGGTTTTGAGTAAAGTAGAGGGCATGGTCCCGCTTTTGGAAAAACTGAGCCGCACCGTCCCGCAATGCCTTTGGCATTCCGAGCCCGGCGGAGTGATTCGATGCGTTGCCTGCGCTCACCGCTGCAAAATTGCGGAAGGAAAGGACGGTATTTGCAAAGTTAGGGGGCGGCGCAACAATCAATTGGTCGTTCCTTGGGGCTATGTGGCGGGAATTCAGGCCGACCCGATTGAGAAGAAACCCTTCTTTCATGCTTATCCAGGAAGTGTCGCTTTTAGTTTTGGAATGCTCGGGTGCGATATCCATTGCAGCTATTGTCAGAACTGGGTCACGTCCCAGGTGGGAAGAGATGAAAATGCCGATGGGGCTCCCGTTCCGACTTCCGTGTCAGAGCTCATGACACTATCCAAAGGTGCCGGGGCGAAAGTTCTTGTCAGTACGTACAATGAGCCCCTGATTACTTCGGAGTGGGCGGTCGAGATTTTCAAATCGGGAAAAGCGGCGGGGTTTCAGACGGCTTACGTCTCGAACGGAAATGCGACGCCGGAGGTGCTCGAGTACATTCGGCCTTATGTGGATCTCTACAAAATCGATCTCAAAAGTTTTCAGGAGAAACATTACCGGGAGCTTGGCTGTAAGCTTGAGAGTGTCATCGATTCCATCCGTCGGGTTTACGAGATGGGTTTCTGGTTGGAAGTCGTTACACTCCTCATTCCGGGTTTCAATGATGGGGATGAAGAGATTCGCAGCTTAACAGAGTTTTTGGCGAGTGTTTCTCCGGAGATTCCTTGGCATGCGACCGCGTATCATCCGGATTACCAGATGCTAGATCGGGGAAAAACTCCGCTAGAAAACTTGTACCGTGCGAAAGAATGGGCCGAAAAGGCCGGACTGAAGTACGTGTATCTCGGAAATGCACCAGGCCGTGTTGCCGAGTGGGAAGATACCCGTTGTTCAAAATGTCATGCGACTCTCATCGAGAGAAAGGGGTTTCGCGTGCTCTCGAATCGCATCAAGGATTCGAAATGCCCGGATTGTTCAAATGTCATTCCGGGTAGATGGGAGTGAGGCTCGCGACTGCCGAATGGAGGCATCTTACCTATCTGAATTTTTCCATCGACCCTTCCGAGGCGCGAAGCCTTTTGCCGCCGGGACTTGAAATCGATTTGTGGAATGGCTCGGCGTACTTAAGTGTTGTAGGAAAACTAGTGCACAAATTACGGGTTTTGGGAATTCTTCTGCCGCAATACCAACAGTACGCGGATTTGAGCGCTCACCTTCATGTGCGAAGGGGAAAAGAGCGGGGCGTTTTTCGACTGTGGCAAAGAGTCCCCCAAGAATTGAGTAGGAAGTGGTTCCCCCACGAAAAGATTGAGGTAGGTCCCACCACCTTTCAGATGCATTTTGAAGAGGGAGGAAGAGACGGTCTCGGTCGCCCCTTTTCCAATGCGGTGGTGAATTATCAAGGGGAGGGTGTGGAATGGCGAGTGCGTTCCGACGGGTTGCCCCAGCCCGTAAATTTTGATCCCGACGATCCATTTTTTGTGGAAAAGAAAGCGATCTTTTTGCGCCAAGGAAAACGTACCCTTCAATTCCCCTCCGGTTTCCTTTGGCCGGCGCTACTGGAGAGGCTAGAGCTGCCCCGTCTCCCTCTCTCCCTTCCATCCCTCCCAGAATCAGTCCGTCTTGTGAAGGGTTTCCCCGTAATCTTCAATAGATAACGCAATGCATTGACATTAAGGGGGGCAGCTTACTACCGTGCCTGGCAACTGTTCTAAGAAGGCCCACCTTCGGTATCAGATTCGTATCTATCCGAGGGTGGGCGTCTTAAAGAAGAGAACGGTGTCTAGAGCAGGGAAGGTTTTGAATCACTTCTTAGAATTCATGTGGAAAATGGGTTTGCCTTCCGTGTTCCTCTGCGTCCTTTTCACCCACCCAGCCTTCGCCATGCCAAAATGGCGGCCCGAGTTCGAAGGCAAATGGAACCTTACTTACAAGATTGGGGATGAGTGGGGGAAACTGATCGTCACAGCAGAACAGCTTACCAAAGAGTCGGGAGCCTTTAAGAGGGCCGCCATGGCGACGGCCAAGGTCACGGGGGGAACCGCGTTTTTTCTGGGGCGATTCAACGCGCACCAGGTGGCCGTCACAAACTATCATGTCATGAAAAAAGCCTCGGACTGCGAAGGCAGGTTCGTGATATTCCGCTCCCTCGGTTTGAAGCTCACTTGCGAGAAATTTCTGGGTGCCTGGCCCGAGATCGATTTGGCGCTCTTCACATTGAAATCGGAATCGAATGAACAAGATTTGATCCTCGAGGATGTCGCCCGAAATTTTGCCTTCAAGGAGGACATCTACCCCGGGCAAAGATTGCTCACCATGGGTTACGGGATCGCTGGAAACCGCTGGGGTGATCTGGTCGCCGTTCAGGACGCGGACTGTAGGGTTTTCTCCGCAAAGAACGATTTTCGTCTCATGGCCGATCCCGACGAAATTAACCCCGAGGCCTATAAGGCATGGTCCTTCTCCAATGGTTGCGATGTGTCGCACGGGGATTCCGGCTCGGCGATGATCGATCGCGATACCGGGCAGGTGGTCGGAATTATCTGGACGGGGAAATTCCCAAAAAATCCAAAAGTACAGAGCTCGAAGTATCTGGAAACCCTTTTAAAGGAAGGGGGCCGGGAAATCTGGACGGAACTCTCCTATGCCGTGCCGGCACGCGCGATCTACTACCAATTACAGAAAGCGATCGAGAAGATGTCTGATGGCAATACGCGCGACACTCTTCGAGATATTATTAGATAGAGTTAGCAGTTGGCTTTTTGAATTTCAAGAACGGTAATCATCGCCATATTGACGATTTCGTCTACATCGGCCGAGCGTTGTAAGACATTGATCGGGCGGTTCATGCCGACGAGGATTGGTCCGATGGCCTCTGCCCCGCCGATTCTTTGCATGAGCTTGTAAGCGATGTTGGCGGATTGGAGGTCAGGGAAAATTAAGACATTGGCGCCTCCCTTAATCTCGCAGAAAGGAAAGCTCTCCTCCATGATCTCGGGATTTACGGCTGTATCGGCCTGCATTTCACCGTCAACAAGGATATCGGGGCGTCGCAATTTCACTAGCCGAGTGGCTTCGCGAACTTTTTGAGCGAAGGGGTGGTTGTTGCTTCCGAAATTACTGAAGGAAAGCATCGCCACCTTGGGCTCGATATCAAAAAACCGCGCCTCTTCGGCGCAACAGATCGTAATGTCCGCCAAGTCGGCGGCGGTGGGGTCGATATTCACCGTGGTATCAGCGAAAAAGAGAATACGCTCCCTAAACAGCATCATGTAAACGCCGGCTATCTTCATTCCCTTGCGCGCGCCCACGGTTTCTAAGAAAGGGCGAATGGTGTCGGGGTAGCTCTGGGTGACGCCACTCAAAAGCCCATCTGCGTCTCCGCGCTTCACCATCATGGAGCCGAAATAATTTTCGTTTTTCATCAGGGAAAAACACTGTTCCTTAGTAAGTCCCCTGCGCTGCCTGGTTTCCCAAAACTGTTTAGCGTAGAGTTCACGCTTCTCATCCGCAGACGGCATGACGATTTGGGCACTTGCGACATTATCCAAGCCGAGTTTTTCAATCGCGAGCTGAATGCGATTGCGGTTACCCAGCAAAATAGGTTGTGCGATCTCTTCTTGAATGATGATGTCGCAGGCCCTTAAAATTTTCGGGTTCGACCCTTCCGGAAATACAATTTTCGGCAAGGGCACTTTTTGATCCCCTTCCGTAATAATTTGGATTTTCTCTTTAATGGAACGAACAAAACTCTGACGAACTCCGAGCCTTCGCTCGAGCGCCACAACGTATTCATCCAGGTCAATCTTTAGCTGAGCTACACCACTTTCCATCGCAGCCTTTGCGACGGCAGGAGCCACCCAAAGTAGGGCCCGAGAGTCAAAAGGCTTGGGGATAATATAGTCCGGGCCGAATTTGAATCGGCGTCCCCCATAGGCCTTCACTACGTGGTCGGGCACTTCCTGTTTCGCAAGCTTCGCTAAGGCGTGGACAGCCGCTTTTTTCATTTCTTCGTTGATAGCGCTCGCACGAACGTCCAAGGCTCCTCGAAAAATGAAAGGGAACCCCAGAACATTGTTCACTTGGTTCGGAAAATCGGAACGCCCCGTTGCTACGATCACATCGTCTCGAATGGCTTTCGCTTCAAGGTAATCTATTTCCGGGTCCGGATTCGCCATGGCAAATACGATGGGACTCTTCGCCATCGATCGGACCATATCGGGCGTGACAGCTCCCTTGACGGAGAGCCCAACGAAAACATCTGCGCCCTTCATTGCGTCGGAAAGCGTCCGCAGTTTTTCCTTCGTCGCAAAAGGGGCTTTGTACTTATTCATCCCTTGTTCGCGGCCTTCATAAATTACGCCATGGCTGTCGCACATAATGACATTTTCGGGGCGAGCCCCTAGGCTCAAGTAAAGCCTCGCGCAGGAGATCGCCGCGGCCCCGCCACCACTGAAAACGATACGAACCCTGTCGATGGATTTCTCTGTCACTTCCAGTGCGTTGAGAAGAGCCGCGCCAGAAATTATCGCAGTTCCGTGCTGGTCATCGTGGAAGACGGGAATATTCATTCGCGCCTTGAGTTGCTCTTCAATTTCAAAGCATTCGGGCGACTTGATGTCCTCGAGATTTATCCCCCCGAAAGTCGGCTCGAGAAGTGCCACGCAATCGATGAATTTCTGCGGGTCTTCGGTGTTTACCTCGATATCGAATACATCGATATCGGCGAAGCGCTTAAAAAGGATCCCTTTCCCTTCCATAACGGGTTTCCCCGCTAGGGCTCCGAGATTTCCTAGGCCCAGGACCGCCGTGCCGTTCGAGATGACGGCCACGAGGTTTCCCTTGGCTGTGTATTTGTAGGCGTCGCTGGGATTCTTCGCGATCTCAATGCAGGGCTGGGCCACTCCGGGAGAGTAGGCGAGCGAAAGATCGCGCTGCGTTTTACAAGATTTCGAGGAAATGACCTCAATTTTTCCGGGCCGTCCGGAAGAGTGGTATTCGAGAGATTCCTTGCCGATGTCTGTTTTTTTGGTCATTACGGAAGAAATCTATTCAAATTGCGGTCGTTTGGCGAGTCATTGGTTCATTCGCTTTAAGTCCAGCACCAATCGCCCTTCTCGCTCTAGCGGCTGATGGGGAGTAAATCGCACATTGTCTTTCAAAAGAAATTCCATCGCCATATCCCCCTTTTCAATCGGTGGATAAAGGAGGATCTCTTTTACAAATTTGCTTTTCCTTACAAGCTTCGAGACCAAGTCCTCGTTAACGAGGCTCTTTTGAATTTGCCTAAAAATGAAAATGAACCGGGCCGGTTTCTTCACCAGATCTCCACCCTCCGGAAGCGGTAAGGTGTCCGCTTTTTCGTACCGTATTTGAAAACGGGGGGCCGCGTTTCCCACCTGGGCTTTGCCATCGGAAAAATCGATTACCCAGCGCTCGAAATCACCGTGGCCCGCAAGTCTCATTCCTTCGAGATTCGCGCTGATGTCTTTTCCCCCTTCGAAAAGCGCGTCCGTCGCGAATTGTTTTGAGGGAACCCGTTGGATGGAATGGGGAGACGGGCTAGAAAATACGGTCTGACACGCAAGCAACAGGATTAGTATTCTCATACGGGGAATTTTAACACAGATAGGCGGCTAATATCTTGCGAGCCAAGGAGGAGAGGGGAAGGGATTCGGCCTTTTCCTTCAAGAACCATTCGCCTTGCTCCACCTTAATGGGAAATTTGCCCTTTAGGTCAATATGGAATGGCGCAACATGAATTCTATGGTGAGTCACGGTGTGTTCTTGGGCGGCTAACCGACGGGACGGGAGGTTGGGAAAAGAGGGCTCCTGCCCCCAGCCCTCTTTCGTTAGGGAGGGAACGGAGGGAAAGTCCCAGAGACCTTCCCACCACTCGCCCGCCCCATTTTGCTTTAAGAAAAGGGCATTTCCTTTTTCAAAAACGTAGGTTTTCCACCAGAGATCCACCGGCTTTTTTCGAGGGCGTTTTCTGGGCAAGTCTGCTTGCCACCCTTTGGCAAGCGCTGTACAGGAATTTTGAATCGGGCAGAGATCACACTTCGGCATCGACTTCGTGCAAACAGTTGCACCAAGTTCCATGAGGGCTTGGTTCAGGTCTCTTGGGGATTTCGCTTTAGCGACCCAAAATTTCGCTTCCGTCCAAAATAGTTTTTGTATAGCGGGGCTTTCGATCTCCTCTTGGATTCCATAGTAACGGGCGAATACTCTCTGCACGTTTCCGTCGACAATCGCTTCGGGTAAATCGAAAGCGATGCTTAAAATCGCTCCCGCGGTATAGGGTCCGATGCCAGGAACCCGCTCGATCTCTTCCCGGGTGCGGGGGAAATTTCCCTCGTGGTGGGCCATCAAGTACTGAGCACCCTTTTGAAGATTTCGCGCGCGCGAGTAGTACCCTAGGCCCGACCAAAGGGCTAGGACGTCGGGTAAAGGGGCTATCGCCAGGGTTTTCAAAGTGGGAAACCTTTCGAGAAATCGATGGAAGTAGGGGATAACAGCTGCAACTTGAGTCTGCTGCAGCATGACTTCCGAAATCCAGATGGGGTAGGGATTCTGGGATTCTCGCCAGGGCAAGGGCCGGGCTTTTCTTCGGTACCACTGGGAAAGGGATTGTACGGCGTTCAGCACTGGTTTTTTTTACCTTTTGGGGTAGAAGAGGGCAATCATGAGCAATGAAATGCCCGCGATTTTTGTTTTGCATTGCAAGGCCGGTTATCCGGAGAGGCGAGACTTCATTGAGAAGCAATTCCAGCGGCACTCCATTTCATTTGAGTACGTATTGGACTGGGATATCTCGGACTTGAACCCCGAAGTGATAGAACGGCACTTTGTGCCTGGGATTAGCCCGCGGCTCATGTCGGCGAATTTGAAACATAAGAGGGCTCTGGAAATCATCCTTGAAAGAGGGGAGGAACGGGCTCTCGTGATGGAAGATGATATTTTTCTCTTCGAAGAGTTCGAGGAAAGGATCAAAAAAGTGGTTGAGGAATCGAAGGCGCTTCCCCCTGATCACGTGATCTACTTGAGTAACTCTTGCAATAAATATACGCCGAGAAGCCGTCGGCGCAGCGGAGTCCACCTCTATGAAAACGACCACAGCCGTGCGGCCGATTGTTATTTGATTACCCTGGGAGCCTGTCAGAAGCGTCTTCGGTGGCTAGAGAGTAACAAGATTTCCACTGCCTGCGATCATCTTTTCAATCGCATGGATGCTGAGGCCGAGGTCCGAATCTACTGGGCGGAAGATCCAATTGCCGAGCAGGGTAGCATGAGTGGGCGATTTCTATCGAGTGTACAGGCTCGTCATTCCCTATGGGTACAACGGGTTCGGTGGGCGCTGGACAAATTTTATAAAATGCATATTCTGCGAAATCTTCGTTAGCTAATGGTAGATCTAGAAACATGTTGGAAAT
>JAHFAF010000034.1:0-18789 GCA_023250715.1 Pseudobdellovibrionaceae bacterium
ACGCAGCAAGATTGCCTCGCGATCGCTCTCGCCACTCGCAGTCGCTTTCTTCCTTGGAATTCGCTTTAACGCTCCATAACCACAAGGAAAAGACGGAGAGGGATTTCGTTGGGGGGGGGGAGGGGTTATGCATTGATCCATTCCTGCGCATTTGATATATACCCCCCTCATCGGTTGGGTAAAATTAGAGGATTTTCGTGTACCCAGCCGCCGTCTCTACAACTGCTCCCCTTTCCATTTCCAAGCGCGCGGGTTTTTTTCCTAAAGAGTGTTTTCCTATTGCGATGGCCTATTTGGCTACCTCCGCTGCGTTTGGCGTGACAGCCCGGCAGGTTGGAATTCCCTTTATCGAGACGACGCTGATGTCCGTTCTCGTCTATGCGGGCTCTGCGCAGATGATTGCGCTTGGACTTATCGCGGGGGGCGCTTCGATCCCGATGATTGCAATCACTACTTTCCTGGTGAATTTGAGACACCTGCTTATGGGCGCGGCCCTTTGCCCCACCTCATCGGGATGGAAAACTTGGCAGCGCATTTGGTTTGGTTGCCAGATGACGGACGAGAGTTTTGCGGTGGTGCACGCGAAGGCGATTCAGGAACAGGTCCGGCCCGGGTACGCTCTACGGGTCAACGACATCTCCCACAGCTTTTGGATAGGTGGAACCGTCCTTGGCTATTTGATGGGAGGTGCGTTCGATCTCTCCAAAATTGGACTTGATTACGCGATGACCGGAATGCTTTTGGGTCTTTGGGTGATTCAAGTGAAGAGCTTGCGCCATTTTCTCTTGTCTGTTTTAGCGGGAGTCCTTTCGTTGGGCGGAACCTTGGTGGGATTGCCTACTTCCGTTTCGATGCTCATCGCAGCCGTCATTTGTCCGAGCCTCGCTTGGATCGGGCGGCGGAAATGAGCCGACTAGAACTTTGGATAACGATCGGCCTCATGGCGGCAGTGACGCTTCTTCCGCGGATCCTTCCCTTTTGGGTCTTGGGAAAAAAACAAATCCCGAAAGAGGTCACTTATTGGCTGAGCTTCGTACCGGTTTGTCTTTTGGGTGCGATCGTTCTTCCCAGTGTGTTGGTGCACAAGGGAGATTTAAGTTTTTCTTTGGGAAATCATTCTCTTTGGGCGTCGATTCCGGCACTCGCTGCGGCTCTAATCAGCCGCAATATTTTTCCAACGATTTTAGTCGGGATGGCGTCTATCTGCGTTTTACGCGGAATCTTCTAGGGGCCCCTAACATCAATCCGATTCGGCGTCACTTTCCTTGGCCGTCTCGCGAGGGGCTTCCGCAATAGCGGCGGAAGGCTGGCTCTTCTCGGCGATCGCCTGACGAGTCGCCAATTCCTGAAGACCCAGCTGACAAGCTGTTTTCAAGTTTTGTGATTTAGTTTGTTGCAGGCATTTTGAAAGAGCTTCTTTCGGGGCCTCTGGAAAGGACTCGGCCTGTTTTCCGATGACCAGGGCTGAAGCGATCCGCACCGATTCATCGACTCCGTCGTCATCCAACGTTTTTCTTAAGACTTTTACAATGGGCTCACTGTGATCCCCGCAGACGCCCAAAGCCAAAACGGCTCTTTCTTGAATTTCAGAGTCCTCTGTGTCCTCGACGATTTCTACCAACCGAGAGGAGATTTCTTTCTTCGGAGTCTCCGGCATTGCATTAATCACATCGAGCGTTGCCATGAGTACATCGGGATCGGAGCTCTCGATGGTTTTTTGAACTGCCGGCCAAGCACGCGGGTCCCGTCTCGCTTGCGATTGGAGTCCCGAAAGGCAGTTCAGGGCGAGCGGAGTGTCTTTACTGACCGCACAGGTTGCCATGAGATTTCCGACGCTTTCTTGCCCTTGCCCTTTCGTAGCTAAGGCTTCAATGACCGCCCGTTGAATCTTGATGTTATCCGACTTCTGATAGAGCTCGGTCATGGCATCGACAAACTTTTGATTCCCCGATCCACACTCCTCAAAATAAGCCAGAAGCGCCAACTGTTCCTCCGCGTCCGAGGTATTTTTCAGGGATTTCAGAAAGGTGTCATGAACATTGGGATTGGCCCCATCCTTTCGTACTGTGAAGGCTCTTACCAGAGTATTTCTCAAAGAAGGGTCGTTGCTGTAAGTATCAAGCATCGCCTTGCGGACCCATTCCCCTTGGCCGGCGTTTCCAGCTCGAGACATCGCTTTAGCGCAGAGAACTTTGATCTGGACGTCCGTGTCTTTCATGCAACGGATGAGGTTATTGACGATCGATTCTTGGTAAATGGTTTGAGAATATTGGCTCAGCTTAAAGGCTGCAATTTTTCGCTGCTCGAGGTCCGTGCTGTCTGCGAGCGTTTTCGACCAAAGAACGACCGGGTGGGTCGGCGGGGGGCCAGAATAGCGGCGTCTGCCGCCGCCTCTCTTTTTCTTTCTTGCTTCCGCCTCTTGGAAGCAAAACAAACAGAGAATTATCAACAGTAAGTGAGCAAAAGTTCTTTTATTCATCATAAAAAAAGGCCGCGGGATTTTTCCCGCGGCCCCGAAAGTAAATGCGCCGGTCAGTGGACCGTACGCAATTCCAGACGTCCTTCAGTAGAGACCTTATCCTTCAGCGCCGCCACCGGAGTGACGCGCGTTAGTAGGTCGTTAATGACTTGGCCGGCGGTCTGTGCGCTTGACTGGGACCATACCACGGCCAGGCTTCCCGAGACAAACGGCGAGGCCATCGAGGTCCCGTCCCAGGTGGCCTTTATCGAGCCGAGATCGATAATGGTGTCCTGGTACTGATTTCCGGGCACCGTGGAGAGAATCTTCACGCCCGGTGCTGCGAGCTTCACAGACTTGTGCCCCCAGTTGGAGAAGTTTGCGAGTTGATCTTGATCGTTTACCGCGGCGATGGCCACAATGTTTGAAAGATTAAAGCTCGCAGGCACCATTGGCTTCGGATCGTTGTCGTTGTCAAAGCCGGCAGCCTGGCCTGTCTGCTGATTCACCCTTCCGTTTCCGGCCGCGGCGACGAAAATCACTCCCGCTTTTTCCGCCCTTTGAATGGCCTCTAAAAGTGCCGTATCATCCTCTTCGCCTTTTTCGCCACCCCAACTAGCGTTGATGATGTTAGCGCCATTTTTCACGGCGTAGTCGATAGCTTTGATCGCATCCGCGTCGCTTCCCTCGCCTTTTTCCGTGATAAATCTCAATGGCATGATCTTTACTTGCGGGGCAACACCCGCAGTGCCGAGCGCGTTGTTCAGTCGCGCTCCCACTACTCCGGAAACGTGCGTTCCGTGACCGGGGTTACCGCCCTGAAAGAGAATTTCGACAAGGCTCAAGGTGAGATCGAATGGTTTATTGTCGTTCGAGGCGAAATCCCAACCGATGATATCGTCGATATAACCGTTTCCATCGTTGTCGATTCCATCCCCCGCGATTTCCCCTTTGTTGTGCCACAGATTCGGCATGAGGTCGGTGTGGTTGTAGTCCATGCCGGTATCCGTCACCGCGACCACGATACTTTTCCCTTGCTGGGTATTTTTCCAGGCCTCATCGGCGCCCACTTTGAAAAGTCCCCAAGCTTTGTCGAGAAGAGGGTCGGCACCCGAGGCTTGAATCCCGGGCTCCAAGAATTCGGGATTATCGGTGGGTTTGTCGGCCGAGAAATCCCTTCCCTCGAGCTTTCCCTTTAACGTCGTTCTCAGGGCTGTAAGTGAGGGGCTTTCAAAGAGATGGTAGGTATGGTTTTTTTGAATGAATCGAATGTTGGAGTCCCAGCTCAGGTCACGACTTTGATCGGATACCCACTTGAAAAGCCCCCCTTCGGCACTCACCTCGGCGAGCGTTCCGCCGTTACGACGGAGAAATTCTTCTCGAGCCGTTGAATCGGATTGATTGAAACGAACTAAGTATTCCTGAGTGCTGGCAGTGGCGACCGCAGCACAAACGAGGAACAACACCCCTACTCTCAAAGAGAAAGACATGATTACCCCCGGATTTTTAAAATTTTTATTTCGCTTTTCGACGAAAACGTAAGACGAGCTATGCAAAAGGAAGCGCTTATATATAACGCTATTCCTTGCTCTTGGAACGTCAAGAGTAAAGGGAGCATCTCCTCTTAACTATTGATAGGGCTAGGGGTATCATCTTTTCACCATGCCCAAATCGGTACTCCTTTTCGCCACGCGCAAAAAAGCCGCTGCTAAAGAAGCGCGGCAGAAGCTCACCGAGTGGCTTTCGAAGAAAAAACTCGATGTTTTGGATGTCACCGACACCCGCGAACGCTTGAGTGAAGCAGATCTTAAGAACGTCACGCTGGGCGTGGCTATCGGCGGAGACGGTACATTTTTGACCCTGGTTCGTCGTTTGGCGAAAAAAGATCAGATCCCACTCATGGGAGTGAACTTGGGAACTGTTGGGTTCATCACGGAGATTCACCGAGATGACATGTTTGCCGCCATTGAACAGGCTCTTGCAAAAAAATATCGGGAAGAGCGGCGGCCCTTGCTCCAGGTGGATGTATGGCGAGGTAAGGAAATAGTGGAGAGTTGCCATGTCTTCAATGATGCCGCCGTTACAAAAGACGCACGCACTACGATGTTGAAGTTTGAGGTGAGGGTGGGGGAAGAGCTTTTGAGTTATATCCGCGCGGACGGATATATCGTTGCGACTCCCACGGGCTCAACTGCTTACGCCCTTTCCGCCGGGGGGCCGCTTGTTCACCCCGAGGTAAACGGCTTGGTGGTTATCCCGATTTGTTCGCACGCTCTTTCGACTCGGCCCTCGGTGGTTCCTCAAGGAAAGCAAGTAGAGATTCGAATGGAGGAGTTTACCGGCGAAGTTTATATGGTTTGTGATGGACAGGTGAACGTGGAAATAAAACCGGGAGATCGGATCCTGGTGCGGACTTCCGAAACGTACCTCCGTCTATACCGCCCGCCCGATCAGGCCTGGTCAGAAACAATTCGTACTAAATTAAAAATGTTGTGATGACACCGGAAGAGATTCTCGACAAAGTGCGCACCCATCCTCGCCTCGTCATCGTCGACGATTTCGAGCTTGTCGTCGAAAAGGGGGATCGCGAGGCGCGTACTTATCACTGCGGCGAGGCTCGCTCCTCGGAGTCGGAATCTTATACTTGGGTGAGCCTCCGTATTTTGCACCGCAGACAGCCGGGACGGGCGGTCATGGCGGTGGAAAGTCCCGACGCTATCCCATTGCTAATCGAAAACGCTTTTATTTCCTCTCAATTGAGTTCCCCGGATCCGTGGTTTCGATTTCCTCTTTGGAGGGTTTCCTCGGAGTCGGCTCCTTCTGAAGGCACCTGCTCGCTGCCCGGGTCTCGTTATGATTCAAATCTTCTTGGGCCCTGGGAGATGGAAGAGGAGATGGAACAAAGGACTTCTGAGCGCTGGATTTTTCGACGGACGGAACGCAAGCAGCTAAGGGCGAGGCACGCGTATTCAAGCTCTCGCTACCGTCTGGAAAGAAATGGGGTTCGTGGGGAATGGGATGAAAGGCTCGGGGCGAATCTATCGGAGGCTGTCGCCGGAGCGGCCTTCGCTATGGAGAGCCGGGAGTGGTCTCAGGTCTCGAAGAATTATCCCAGGCACCTACTCTTCTGTCCCCAGGCCGTGGCCGCTTGGATGCCGGAGCTAGCTCAGGAGTTTTGCGGGGATAAAATTCTGGAAGGTTCGGCTCCCCTTGGCCTGCCAAAAGATCAAAAGATGTGGAACGAAAGTGTTCGTCTTGTCGATCACGGAGCACTTTCTGGAGGGCGAAACACCTGGCCCTTCGATTTAGAAGGCTCTCCAACACAGGAGACTCGCCTAGTAGAAGAAGGGCGTTATCGTTCCATGCTTCTCGACTGTCATGCCGCTGCTCGCGACAATCGTTTGAGTACCGGAAATTTTGTGAAGGGTGATTTATTGGAATGGCCTCGAGTGGGCCCTTCCAATTTTTATCTCGAGGCGGGCCTTAATTCTGAGTCTGTTCTCTTGGCGGCGATAAAGATGGGGGTGTGTGTCGAAACGATTAGTCGAGACTCTCACGGCCGATGGTGGGGTAGGGGTTGGCGAGTCGAATCGGGCCAAAGGAAGGAAAATCTCCATCAAATTCCGCTTCCCAGCGATCTACGCACCGTGTTAAAACAACAGATAGAGCTCGGTAATAACTTAACATTCTTCGGCGAGTGGGGGAGCCCATCGATTTTATGCGATGATCTTCCGTTAAGTAATGGGTAAAGCTCTCGATCGAGTCAGCCCCTATGAAGCTGCAAGCCTTCGGCGTCACGGATATTGGCCTTAAAAGAAAGATCAACCAAGACGCCTACCTTCAAGATGACGCAATGGGTCTATTTGTTGTCGCCGACGGCATGGGTGGGCACCGCGGGGGAGAAGTAGCAAGCCGTCTTGCCGTCGAGGTTTTACAAAAATACTGCAAAGAAAATCCCTCAGCCCATCCGCGTGATCTGTTAGATCGCGGAATCAATCTCTCTTGCGCTGAGATTTTCAAACAGTCTTTGGAAAACGACGATCTCTCCGGAATGGGGACCACCGTGGTCGCTCTTCTTTTTCGGGACGAGGCTGTTTTTATTGGCCAAGTGGGTGATAGCCGAGCTTATCTCATCCAAGGGGATGGCATTTGGCAGCTCACCGAAGATCATTCTCTTCTAAATGAAGAGATCCGTGCCGGGCGCATCGCAGCCGGGCAGGTGGCGGGCTATCAATTCAAGAACGTAATCACGCGTTCGGTTGGATATGAAAGTCATGTTCAAGTCGATCTTTATCGACGAAAAGTGAAAGCGGGAGACATTTATGTTTCTTGCACGGACGGACTTTCCGGTCTTATCGAGATTGCGGAAATTCAAAATGAGATTTTGAAGTACGGCCCCGAGCAAGGGGTGAAGAACCTTGTAGCACTCGCGAACACTCGTGGTGGTGATGACAACATCACAGTGATGGCCTGCCAAGTCATTTCCCCGTAATCGAATTGACGGGCCATTGCTAGCAATGGTGAAATAAAATTTTTTCTTGGGAGACTTCTTTGATCAAGGGAAGTGCAAAAAAATGGTGGCGGGATCGCTTCGTCACCCTCATGGTGATTCCCGAGCGCACGCGAGAAGTGCATAAAGTAGTCGTTCCTTTTTTCCTTCTCAAGCTGGGAATTATTTTTGTTTCGTTAGCGTCGGTTTTTTTCCTCATCATCGGTTTTGACTATATCCACGTCTTGGGCCGCATGGCGGAGAACAAGCAGCTCAAAGGCGAGAATTTCAAGCTCCGTCAGGAAATCCAACTCATCCGCAATAAAGTAGAGACGATGGAGAACACCATCGAGCGCGTGAGAAATTATGCGAAGAAGTTGCAAATCCTCACCGGCCAAGGGGACAAGGGAAATACGGAACTTCCCTTCGGGCCTGTTGAGAATGAAGACGTCGAGCGAGTGCCTGCGGAAAAAGGCCGCCGCTCGAGCTTAACCCTGCCTATTGAGCCGGATAGTCAACTTCCTCCGCCAAAGGATAATACCCTCTCTTCCCGTGTCGAGCGTCTTCAAAATGTAAGTTTGTCGACGGAAACCGGTCTTTCACGCCTGCAAGTATATATGTTGGCCCAAAGTGCCATTATGGCCGCAACCCCGTCGCTCCTGCCTATCGCGGGTTGGATTTCCTCTCCTTTTGGTTACCGCCGGCATCCTTTGGATGGCGCGTTTCGCTTGCACGCGGGTATTGATTTAGCCGCCGAGCCGGGCACGCCTGTAAGAGCGCCCGCGGATGGCATGGTGCTTTTCTCTGGGTATAAAGAAGGTTACGGAAAGTGCGTGGTGCTCGATCACGGTTATAGTATTCGTACGCTCTTCGCTCATAATTCGAAGCTCTTCGTGAATCAGGGGGTTCGGGTGAGACGTGGGGAAACGTTATCGGAAGTCGGGTCGACCGGAATGTCGACGGGCCCCCATTTACATTACGAGGTTCGCAAGAACGGCGTTCCCGTCAACCCTGCCGCCTTTTTCTCTCGCGCGCGTTTTTAGATCATCCAAAGTATCAATATCGGACAGCATCGGAAGGAAGTGGGTGTTGAGCCCCTTGGCTTTATTCATCGTTTGATCGAACACCCTCGATGAGCTCCATTCGATTCCTGAAAATAATTCCGGTCGTACGCGATTTACCCCAATGAGGTAGTAACCCCCATCTTGTGCGGGACCAAGAATCAGATCGCGCCCGGAGAGTAGGCCCATGCTTGCCTCTTCCAAGATTGCCGGAGTGATATCAAGGCAATCGGTCCCGATGATAAGCGCGTAGGAATAACGAGAGAGAAGGCGTTTACTCGCTTGCAACAATCTCTCCCCTAGGTCCTTTCCTTCCTGCATTTCGATTGCATAGTCACCTTGAGAGAAAAAACGTCGGTAATCCTGCTCGGGCCGGAAAGGATCGCAAAAGAAAGTGTAGGGGTAGGGGGAGGGCCGAAGTGTTTTATCAAGGACGTGGTCAATCATCTTTGTATAAAGCGTGCATGCTTTTTCCGCACCCACGCTTTCAGCCAGACGAGTCTTTACTTTCCCGGGCTCGGGAAATTTTACGAAGACGCCGACTCCGGTCATTTTTTCATCTTCTGCCAGTCGTCTAGGAATGCCTTTAGTCCGAGGTCCGTAAGCGGATGCCTGGCCAATTGTTGAATCACCTTGAGCGGAGCGGTTACCACGTGCGCACCCATCTTCGCTGATTCAAGAATGTGGATGGGGTGGCGAGCGCTCGCCACCAGTACCTGCGTCTGAATATCGTAGTGCCGGTAAATCTGAAGAATGTCGCGCACGACCAGCATTCCGTCTTGGGCTATGTCGTCATGGCGGCCCACAAAGGGGCTGACATAGGTTGCACCGGCCTTTGCTGCTAGCAGTGCTTGGATCGGCTGAAAGATGAGTGTTGTATTGATGGGAATGCCCTGCCCGCTCAAAATTTTGATGGCCTTGAGCCCCTCGGTAGTCATCGGAATCTTCACAACGACATTACTCCCGAATTCCCGCAGCTTTTCCCCTTCCGCCACCATCTGAGAGCACTCGGTACTAATCACTTCTAGGCTAACCGGCCCCTTCACGAACTTGCAAATCGAGGCGGCCACCTCAGGAAAAGTCTTTCCAGTCTTGGCCATCAGTGTCGGATTGGTCGTGACGCCGTCCAGAACACCAAGGCGGTCTGCTTCCTGAATCTCTTCAAGATTGGCGGAGTCGATAAAGAATTTCATAGGATCCCCTTTAGAGGGGAAAAGAATAATGGTCAGAGCTTCTCTTGACAACCCGAATCGTCGATTCCTAAAATCTTGATTCTATTGAAAAGACCCATTCAGGAGTTCCCATGATTGAAGTGCGCGACCTGACAAAAAAGTATGGCGATCGGGTGGCGGTGGATTCCATCTCCTTCAGCGTGAAACAAGGAGAGATTCTGGGCTTTCTCGGCCAGAACGGCGCGGGAAAAACCACCACCATGAAAATCCTCACCTGTTTCATGTCGGCCTCGTCCGGCACGGCAAGTGTCGCTGGCTTCGATGTTTTCGAACACCCTTTCGAAGTGAAGAAAAAAATTGGTTATTTGCCCGAGACCCCGCCGGTGTATCCCGAGCTATTGGTCGAGGAATATCTCTCCTTTGTTTCGGACTTAAGAGGAATTCCGAGGGATCAGAAGCGCAAGAAGATGGATGCGGTACTCGAACGTTGTCAGATTGGAGATGTGCGAGGACGTCTCATTGGAAATCTCTCCAAGGGATACAAGCAGCGTGTGGGCCTCGCTCAAGCGCTTATCCACGATCCGGAAGTCTTGATTCTAGACGAGCCGACAGTCGGCTTGGATCCCAAGCAGGTGAGTGAGGCGCGCAACCTCATTAAAGCGATGCGCTCGGAGCGCACGGTGATTTACAGCACGCACATCCTTTCCGAGGTCGCGGCAACATGTGATCGCATCATCATTATCGATCGCGGCAAAATCGTGGCTCAAGAGGCCATCACCTCTTTAGGGGTCACGGGAGCGACTACAAAAACCGAAATTGTCGTTCAGCGCATGGACGACGCCGTTGTGAACGCTTTGAAGGGCGTGCGCGGCGTGAAGAGTGTGCAGCCTTTTGAAAATGGAAATAAGCGTTTAATCGTTGAGTCTGAGTCTAGCGAAGCCGTCATGAGCGATATCTCTCAGGCGGTGGTGGGACAGAAGGCGGGGTTAATCAGAATGTCTCCTGTGCAACTCGCTCTCGAGGAATATTACCTGGATCTGATTCGTGGTAAGCGAGGTGAGGTATGAGATCTATGTTCGCCATTATCAAAAAGGAGCTCCGTAGTTATTTTTATTCACCCATTGCGTACGTGATCATCGGGGTCTTTCTCTTTTTCATGGGAGTTATTTTCACGAAATTCGTGGATATCTACCAGCGCTACAACATGGCTCAGCGTTTTGGCCAGGCCCAGGGAATCACTCTGGATAAGCTGGCCACTTACCTCTATCAGAACATGGCGTTTCTTCTTTGCTTTCTAACGCCCTTCCTGACGATGCGGCTTTTTGCGGAAGAGAAGAGGAACTCCACTTTAGAGCTCCTGTTTACCGCGCCGATTCGAGGAAGCGAGTTGGTGCTGGGGAAATTTCTCTCTGCATTCATCCTCATGGGTGTGATGGTGGCGCTTTCCTTCGTTTATGTTCTTTTCATGATTCTCTGGGGGACGCCGGACCTTTCTATCATCGGGATCACCTATCTCGGCGTTCTGCTCGCGATTGGGTGCTACATTTCCTTGGGCACTCTTATTTCGGCGATGACAAGCAGTCAGGCAATAGCGGCCGTGTGGACTTTCATTACACTATTATTTTTGTGGTTGTTGCAGTCCTTGGCACAGGGAATTACCTCGCGCTGGGATACTCCGATCGGATCTGTTGAGTGGGGCCCGACCCTGACTTTCATTTCGCCGTTGAGCCACTTCAATAGTTTTGCCGAGGGGCTCGTCCATTTAAAGGACGTGAGCTACTTCATCACTTTCACTGCTTTAATCCTCTTTCTCACCCACCGGGTGGTCGAGAGCAACCGCTGGAGGTAAAAGATGAAGAAAGAACAACTTCCTCTCGTTACCATGTTAGTCGCTGTGGTTCTGGTGCTCGCAACCGGAATCACCGCTTATTTGCTTCCCCACGTGCCGCTTGTTTGGCAAATCACGGGGGGGCTGGCCGCATTCACCGCGGCCTCTTATTTCTTCCTCGATCGGAAGTTTTACACAACGGCATTGAGTAAACGAACAACTCAGTATGGCTTGAACTCGATTCTTCTTTCCCTGATCGGAATCGGTGTCATCGTCATGTTGAACGTGATCATTGCCCAGTACGACGTGAAGAAAGACTTCACGAAGAACAAGATTCATACGCTCTCGGACCAGTCGGTTAAGGTGGTCAGCGGCTTGAAGCAGGAGGTGCGTCTTCGCGCTTTTGTGACACCACAGCAGCAGCCGGAGTTCGACAATCTAATGGAGAAGTACACCTACTTCTCCAAGATGTTAAAAAAGGATTACATCGATGTGGATAAGGAACCGATGGCTGTCCAAAAATATGGGATCAAGCAGCCCGGGACTATCATCGTAGAGACGGATACGCGGTCGTCTCGTATCGACAATCTATCGGGAGGGTCCGATGACCCGAAGGTCGAAGAAAAGATTACGAACGCGATCATTTCCGTTACCAAGGGAGACAAAAAGAAGATCTATTTCCTGAGTGGCCACGGAGAGCGGCTTGCGACCGATAGCGGGAAAGAGGGGTACTCCGAGATGAAGGAGACTCTCGAGAACAGCCGCTACCAAGTGGAAGAGCTTTTGCTCGTCGATAAAGACAAGGTTCCTGCCGACTGTGAAATTTTGATCGTCGCTGGTCCGAAATCGGACTTTATGGAGCACGAGTTAAAGCTTCTCGAAGGCTATGTACTAGGTGGGGGAAAGCTCTTGTTCATGGTGGAGCCCACCTCTTCTCTGGCTCTTAAGCCGTTTCTGGCAAAGTTTGGGGCGGATTGGAAACCAAAGAAAACGGTCGTGGAGTTAAATCCCCTTCAAAGAATGGCCGGTGGTAGCCCCCTCACTCCCGTCGTGACAAGCTATGCGGCGAATAACGAGATCACCCAAGAGATCAAACAGGCTAGTATTTTTTTAATTTCGACCCCCATAGAAAAGCTGGCCACTCTACCTGCCGGATATAAGGTGGACTCTCTCTTTTCAACCACGACAAAGAGCTTGGAAGTGGAAGTGAAAGGAAACGAAGTAAAACCGAATGAAAAGACAGATCGAAAGGGTCCCCTGTCTTTGGCGCTAGCGATTTCGGGAAAGATAACTACGGCGGCGCCCAAGCCAGAAGCCAAGAAGGACGACAAAAAAGAAGACAAGAAAGAAGAGGAAAAGAAGGACCCTGAGTTTCGCATGGTCGTGGTGGGCGATTCCGATTTTGCTTCTAATCAGGTCCGTCGTTTTGGCGTGAATACCGATCTTTTTCAAAACATGCTGAGCTGGCTTGCGAAAGAAGAGGATCTTATTTCTATTCGACCGCGCGCAGCGAATACTAGCGAATGGGAAATCACGGAAGAGCGCTTCCGTCTCGTGAATCTCGCTTCCGTCTGGATCATGCCCCCACTCATGCTCCTCTCCGGCCTCGGCGTCTGGTTCAAACGCCGTCGTCGATAGATTACCAGCGGGTGGAGCCAAGATAGTCGGGTGCGCTGGATGAAATTTCCTCGGCAGTCTTGAGTTCGATGGGGTCCGGGCAGTCGATTAGATACCTTGCACGTAAGGGAAACAGCTCCCCCGTGGAACCATTTTCAGTAATCGTTGTTTCTTTCAGCGTAATTTTGGGCAATAGGAACGTGGATTTTACCCAAGACTTTTTCCCCATCGGGGTAAGAAAGCTTACTTCTCCAGTGGATTCCTTCTCGCGCACCCAAGCTCTTGCGCGAGCCTCATCTCCGGAAACTACCGCCAGAATTTTTCCTGATGCGAGCGCGAAGGCTTTAAGCGAGCTCCACCCGATCCGAAGGCCCGTAAAGGATCCTGGGCCAGAAGTGGTGAGGAAGCGATCTACGTCTTCCAAAGAGATTTTCTGATTTTTTAGAAGAGTGTCGAGCGCCCCCAAGAAAAGCTCAGAGTGGCGTTGACTGTTTTCGATCTGAACTTCTTGGAGTAGGGCTTTGCCTCGAAATAGGCAGAGGGTCCCGACAGAAGAAGACAAGTCTACAGCGAGCGTGAGCACGCCGGTTTATTATCGGATTAGATGCGAAATAGAAAGGGGCGGCAGAACTAAACTGGACTTAGTCGGGCGAGGGGTTAGCCCAACTATTGGATTCCGGTTTCGGGGGTTTGTCCTTAATTACTTCTGCCGCCCCCGTTTGATGAAGTGTGTGGCTGATCTTGGAGTGCACGCTCCAGAACCAGTACGGCCTATTTCAGCCGTGCACGGGATCGACGCTTTCTTCTCCCTATTCTTGAATTTAAGCGTCGTGTGGTTGACTCAACAGCAAGTATAACGCCTCGAATTATGCGTATCAATATACAGTCTGTATACAGTCGCTTCATAATCTGGAATAAGTGTTCATTATTAGGAGTTTAATGTCTGATCACCCCCCTCAGAGAATCCCCCTGACATTGTGGAAAAAGGGGCATTTCCGACAGCTTTGGGCTGAGCCGGGGAAAACTTTGCGTGAAATGCTCTTGGCGCAGGGCGAAACCCCTTACCAGGGCCCCTTTCGGCAGTTAAATTGTGGAGGATTGGGAATCTGCGGCTCTTGTAAGGTCGAAGTAAAAGAGAACGGAGAATGGTGGGAAAGAAGATCCTGCCAACTCCGGTGCTTTCACCCCATTGAAATTCAAGTAGAATGAGGCCCGACTATGCCCTCTAAAGGATACTCTTACAGCGTCATCGGCAGCCGAGAAATGAACCAAGACTCTTTCCTCATTCTCGAGGAAAAGGAGCTCTACGCCGTGGCGGATGGAGTGGGGGGAGGATTGAAAGGCGAAGTAGCTTCCAAGATGGCCGTCGATGGGTTGCAGGGCTTTCCCTCAACCGAGAAAAGCTTTGTTCCCACGATAGAAAAAATTCAGGAAGCAATTTTGAAAGAGGCCTACGAGACTTTGGGAGAGCCCGTAATGGGAACTACGTTGACCGCCGTCCGATTAGTTGGGGCGGAAGCGCTGATGGGGCATGTGGGGGATTCTCACCTTTATCATTATTCCGACTCCCATTTGAAGTTGCTGACAGTGGATCACGAGCTTTTTGACGAAACGATGGGAGGGACTGTGCTCGCGTCCTATCTAGGAATCGAGAGCGAAGAGCACCCTCTACAAATTCAAGAAGATCGATTTACAGTTAAGGCTGGCGACAAGCTGCTTCTGTGCACGGACGGTCTGTACCGACAATTGACGGACCACCGGATCGCGCATCTAATTCAGCAGCATCAGAAAGATCCAAAGGCGTTGGTTACCGCTCTTTGTGCAGAGGCCTCCTCGGCTCAGTATTCCGATAACGTCACCGTGGTTTTTGTAGAGGTTTTGTAAATGGGCGAAGTATTCGAAATTCACAGGAAGAGGCGTTTTACCTTGGAGCAGGCAAGAGATCTTCTGCCGGTGGTTCGCCGTGTGACGAAGCAGGCCCAAGATGAAATTTCCAAAATGACGGCTCAGCTCTCCGTGATGAATGCGACTAGCAATAAGTCGGCTCTCGAAGAGCAAGTGCAGACGAGATTCCGTTCATGGGCCGATAAGATTCAGAAGCTGGGGTGTGAGGCCAAGGGTGCTTGGCTTGTGGATTTCGACAGTGGTGAGGGGTATTACTGCTGGCGGTATCCGGAATCAACTCTCGAACATTTTCACGGGTATGAAGAAGGATTTGGCGGTCGGACACGCATCCAGTGAAACAGGGTAGTCACGTCATTCTCAAAAAGAGTCTCGAAGAAGGGAAGGCGAAGGGCTTTCAGGTAAAGATTAGAGGGAAAATTCATTACGGTCTCGTGGTACGCAAGCAGGAAAAGTTTTACGCTTATCGAAACGAGTGCCGACATCTCTCCATCACATTGGACTTGAATGACGAACAGTTTTTTAACGCGGAAGGAACGCATCTCCAGTGTCAAATGCACGGAGCGACCTATGAGATCGAGAACGGCGAATGTATCGCGGGCCCATGCGTGGGGTCTCGGTTGGAGCGACTTGAGATTCAGATAGAGGAAAATCGGCTTGTCGTACAATTTAAAGAAGAATCTAAGTAAGCCCAACGTGCTCGTTGTGGGCGATCGTTGGCAGGCCTCCGTGCTCGCTTACCAGCTCTTAGGCCAGGGACTCACCCCCAAGGTTTTTTTCATTCAAGAAGCGGATGAGCAAGAAAAGCTGGATCTCCCCGTGCATATCGGAAATGGGGAGACCTTTGAGCGAACGCGTCTTGCGATGGGAGATACGCTTGCGAAAAAACTTTGGGATCTTTCCAGTGAAAGCTTCAAGAAGTTGAAGGCACTCACTACCCGTTTGAATATGCCCTTAATTGAAGGAAAGGTGCTTTGGTATGCACAGGACGAGGCTTCGCGAAAGCTGCTCGAGGCTACCATTCGGCATAATCCGGTCGCAGAGTCCTTGAAGGGGCCCGAATGGCTTCGACAGGGGCAGAGAAAATTCGAGGCCGTGGTGAGCGAATCGGCGATGCAGTTCTCTCCAGCGAAACTTTCTCAGGTGCTAGGCGTGAAATTTGTCGAGCAAGAGGTGCACACGGAGAGGATCGAAAAACTTGAAAGGATCGAGTCGCATCAGGGAATGGAGTATCGAGTGCATTACAAGGCTGGGGGCAAGCCCCACCATCTCAATGTAAATTTGGTGGCCTTGATCTCGGATAGAATTTCAACCGCGCTCTTCCCCTCGATGCGTGAGAAATGGATCCCTGTGAGCTTAAGCTCCTTCACCTTCAAATCGAAAACGCATAAAGAATTCATCGCGGCTCTATTTAACGGGGGCGCCGACTTCGCAGTGCGATCGGGCGGTCAGTTACGGTTGGGGAGCTATCGCAATTTGTTCGAGGATAAGTCCGTTGGTATAAAGAGCGAAGCGGATCCGGCTACCCTCGCCGGAGTGAGTGATTTTTTCGGAAACCTTGACTGGATATATCGAGAGGCTCCGATTGGAACATATCTCAGTGTGGATAGTATTTCTTGCGATGGCCTTCCCATCGTGGGTCCGGTGGGCGAATTCCCCGGGGTACACTTAATGGCGGGTTTTTCCGCGCGGCCGCAACATTATCTCTTTGAAGTGGCCGAACAATGGGCCCGAGCCGTCGCGAAAGGGGAGCCGGCCGCAAAATTGGAATTTCTATCTACGAAGAGGTGGGTGTGACGGAAGAAAAGAGCTTCCGCACTAACGCCATTCATTCGGGCGAGCCGAGGCCGCCCTTGTGCGGATCGGTGGTCCCGCCGCTCTTTCAAGGCGCAACCTATGAATTTTTTGGTGAGCCCAACGAGGGGCCTGTTCGTTATGCCCGCTTGAGCAATACGCCCAATCATGTGATTTTGAATACGAAGCTTGCTACGCTTGAGGGAGGGGAGGCCGGACTTGTTACGGCATCTGGAATGGCGGCCATCTCGACTTCCTTACTAGCGCTTATCCCCCCGGGGGGACATCTTCTCGCCCAAGAAAATCTTTATGGGGGCACCTTTCAGTTTTTGAACGAGGATTTTCCTAAGTTGGGGCGGCGAGTGACCTTTTTTGGTGAGAATGATTTGGCGGATCTCGGCCGTTTCATGGAAAAAGACACCCGTGCGATCTACGTCGAGTCCGTTTCTAATCCCTTGATGAAGATTTTGGATCTGAATGCGGTGGTTTCGTTCGCGAGAAAGAACAAACTCTTTTCTTTCGTCGATAATACATTTCCCTCACCCGTGAATTTTAATCCCCTGGCGCTTGGGTTCGATATTGTTCTTCATAGCGCCACGAAATATTTAAATGGGCACACCGACGTGATTGCGGGGGCCGTGATCGGGCGCAAGGAGCACGTACAGCTCATTGGGAGGCTCTTGAAGCATTTGGGGGGTGCCCTGGATCCTTTCGCTGCTTATCTCTTAAACCGCGGAATCAAAACGCTTGCCGTGCGCGTAGCTTATCAAAATGAATCCGCCCTGAAACTTGCCCAAAACTTGGAGAAGCACCCTAAGATCCGAGCTGTCGCCTATCCTGGGTTGCCGTCTCATCCGCAGCACGCTCGCGCGAAGGAGTTGTTTAGAGGATTTGGCGGAATGCTGGCCTTCGAATACGAGGGAACGGGTGCGGAAGCGGATCGGTTTCTGAAACGATTGAAACTACCCTTCGTGGCTCCGAGCCTCGGCGGGGTGGAAACACTGGTTACGCGGCCAGTGCTTACCTCGCACTCTTGGTTCTCTCCGGAAGAACTTAAGCGGCAGGGAGTGGGGGAGAGCTTGGTGCGAGTCTCCGTGGGGATCGAAGACACTCAAGATTTAATCGAGGATTTTAACAGTGCACTCAAAAACTAGAGGACTGAATATGAAACAAGGGTTGTTGTTCGCAATTTGCTTTGTGCTGGCGTCTTGTACCTGCAGCAAACAAACGGGAGAAAACGCGGCAACTACAGGAGGAGGAACCATGATGACCATTGAGACAAAATACGGACCCGTGGAAATAGAGCTCTATCCTACGGACGCGCCGAAAACGGTGGCGAGAATTAGTGAGCTTGCGAAGAAAGGGTTTTATGACGGCCTTTCTTTCCACCGGGTGGTGCCGGGATTTGTCGTTCAAGGTGGCGATCCCCAAGGAAATGGCACGGGAGGATCGGGCCAGAATTTGCCGGCGGAGTTTAACGCCCGCAACCATGTGGAAGGGACAGTGGCGATGGCGCGCGCGGGGGATCCTAATTCCGCGGACAGCCAGTTTTATATTTCCTTAGGCACGCACCCGCATCTGGATCGGAATTACACCGTCTTCGGCCAAGTCACCAAAGGCATTGAGGCCGTAAAGCAGATCAAGGTGGGCGACAAAATGACCAAAGTCAGTGTGAAATAACAGGAGTCTTTGCGAGGGCTTTAGCCCGAAGCAATTTTGTCAGAGATGTGCGAGGTGGGCGGGCTTGGGAAGGTGGAACTTTTCCGTTAGAGCGAAGAGCCCCTTCTCATCCTCTGCGACAAGTTCGACCGAAGGGGCGATCCATGCCCAGGTAGCGCCCGTTTTCCGAGTAAAAAAACTATACTGTGCGTAACGGCTCGGTGAAAAACGCACCTTTATCAAACGTCTAGCATTGTCAGTAGCTTGGCCTAATTGCTGCTCTAGGTCACCGATCTGACTCTTTAAGTCGGAAAGCTCGTCGGGCTTGGGGCGACGAAAGATATAACGCATTGCCATGGAAGAATTTATACCGTCGAGAGAATGAAATGACAAAGGGAGATTGATCCCCCTTTTGCCGCATGGAATACTAATACTAGGGGCAATTCGCCCCGGTCTTCACTCTGCTTCTAACGCTTCCATAGAACCTTTATTTGTCTACTCTACGAGAGGAAATCATGGCCAAGAAACTATATGTTGGAAACCTCAGCTATGAGGTTACCGAAGAAGAGCTTTCCCAGCTGTTTAGCCAATGCGGTCAAGTGACGGGCGCTCGCATCGTTAAAGACCGAGACACCGGTCGCTCCAAGGGTTTTGGGTTTGTCGAAATGTCGAACGACGATGAAGCAACCCACGCGATTGATCGGATGAAGGGGCACGATCTAAAAGGCCGCCCCATCATGGTAGATGAAGCTCGCGAAAAACCAGGCGGAGGCGGTGGAGGTGGCGGGGGTCGTGATAGAGGGTATGGC
>JAHFAF010000034.1:18799-21079 GCA_023250715.1 Pseudobdellovibrionaceae bacterium
GGGGGTTACGGTGGTGGCGGCGGCGGTAGAGGAGGCGGTGGCCGTGATAGAGATCGGGGCGGCCGAGGCGGCGGCGGCCGAGGTGGCAACTATTGAGGAATGCGATGCCAAATCGCGATCGCTAGCTCGATAAAGATCAAGAGCACAATCAGTACTTCGAGAATATTGGATCGGCTTTTCGAAGTTAAGTCGGTCAGAATCTCGATATTGTCCTGAATGAGCGAAAGTTTTCTATCCAAGCTCTTGAAGCGCGTATCAATATCAAAATTTCCCTGCAACTCACGATAGAGCTTCTCTAGCTCTTTGCTTTTCCACGTCTCCTCCGGCGGATCTAAAATCGCCAGGTTGTTGATGATGTGCTGACGTGTGCTTGCGGTGGATCCGATGATTTGTACGAGCCGTTTTGAAGCCAAGGGAACTTTTCCTGATTGGGAAAGCCGCGCCATTTGGGCTGCGGTATCCCCCAACATCTTCTCCGTTCGGATTTCGAAATATTCCAATGCCGCCGATTGCCCCACCGTCATTGCGGCCAATCGCAAATAATCCCGAGAGAGTTTTTTCAGCTCTACGTATTCGAATTCAACCTTGGTTCCTGTCTCGGTAATGTTGATCTGATAGGTCTCGGTCGTGGGTTGGGAAAGGCCTTCTCCGAGAGCTGCTTTCAGGCGCGTGGTTTCCTGCTCAATTTGTTCGTTGGTCATGTTGAAGAAGACCAAGCAGCCGAAGCGGTAGATAAAAAGAAAACTGTTCTCTCCGTATTGGAGCGAGATTTCCTGAGGCGAGCTGTCGATCACTTTTCCCGACAATAACGAGCGCAAAGCACGGATATTAATAGAGTCATACAGGTTGATGGCCTGCATCAAATATTGATTTCCACTCGACATAAAGAGTCAGGCTACCCTTTGCGTCCTCGCAACTCAAGCAACGCGGCTAACTGCAGCATGTGCGCTTCTGGCGTCGGGAATACAATGAAAGAATGCGTTCCATTCTATGCCTCACCCTTCTTCTCGCCGGAGGCTTGGCCCATGGCGAGGCAGTAGAGGTTTTCGCCAAGGGCTCTCTCTCCAAGAATTACATTTCTAAAGACAGCTGGACCATTAGCGCCTCGGCCACCATGGGCCTTGGGATGGCTCTCTTTCGTGGGGTCAAGCTAGAGGGGCGTTATTCGAATATTAGCTCTTTGCAAAACACACTCCAGGTTCCGGTCGATACCTCTTCCGTTACTCTTACGGATTTCAAAACACAGACCGTGATCTACAGCGTGGGTCTCGATCTGGATTTTCTGGGAGAGACGAGCCCCTTTCAGCCATTTTTATTCGTTGGTATCGGTTATTTGGAGACGGAGCGAAGTTATTATCTGACGTCGCCCTCGATTTCAGCGGCCATTTTTACCAAAGAGCCCAAGCAGCTTGGTTTTACGGGTAACTTAGGGCTGGGCTTTCGAGTAAGGCTTGCGAAAGCGCTCGCGTTCGAGATTGAAGCTTTTGCTTATGGAATGAATATCCATAAGCCCAACCCACTCATCGATCTTTATGGGACGGTTGGAATTCGCCTATTCCTGTGAAGTTTCTTTTCCTCTGGCCTTTAGAAACTCCTGCAGTTTTTTCTCCGCCCCGTGTTCACTGGGGTGATAGAAGCGCGCTTCTTTCAACACGTCCGGTAAATATTGAACTGGTACCCAGCCCGATTTCGAATCGTGCGGGTATTCATACCCTTTCCCGTAGCCCCATTCCTTCATCTGTGACGTGGGGGCATTTCGAATGTGATAGGGGACTTCGGCCGCCCCGGTTTTTTTTACTGCCTCAATCGCCTCATTGATCGCGCGGTAGGAGCGATTGCTCTTTTCTGAACAGCACAGGTATACCGTAGCTTGGGAGAGAATAATTCTCGCCTCGGGCATTCCGATCACATGCACGGCTGCTTGAGCGGAGGTGGCAAGTACCAGGGCCATCGGATTTGCATTTCCAATATCTTCGGATGCTAGAATAATTAGCCGTCTTGCGACAAAGAGGGGATCCTCGCCTGCTTCTAACATGCGAGCGAGATAATACACGGCCGCATCGGGATCGCTCCCGCGCACACTTTTAATGAATGCCGAAATCGTATCGTAATGCGCTTCGGATTTTTTGTCGTAGTAGAGCGCTTGCGAATGGGTGAGCGCCTCGAAGTCTTCGGCTGTCACTGTCTTTTGCGGTGCTGAAAGAAAAAGATGCTCGAGCAAAGTGATTGCGCGTCTTGCGTCTCCCACGGATGCTTGCGCTATTTTTTCCAGTACTCCTG
>JAHFAF010000035.1:0-2300 GCA_023250715.1 Pseudobdellovibrionaceae bacterium
ATTACGGCCGCGACAATCGTTCCCAAAAGTCCGCCATGGAAGGAAAGTCCCCCACGGTAGACTTGAAACAGATAAAGCGGATTCGCCATCAGGCTTTTGGGATCGTAAAAAATGCAATAGATGATTCTCGCCCCGATTACCGCGCAGATGAGAATCCAAAGAACCAATTGCTCCATATCGTTCGGAGAAAAGAGAGAGCGCTTTTCTCTCGCAAGCTTCGTCAGGATGAACCGCCCGACGAGAAACCCGCCGACATAAAGAAGCGAGTACCAGCGGATTTGGAAAGGGCCCCAGAGGTGAATCAGAATAGGATCGATGTTCGGCTGATGCCAGTACTGAGGTTGCATACTGACATTATGCAGAGGGAACGATCTTCCATCAAGATCGTTCCCTCTTTAAGAGTGTGGGTTAAGGACGCGCCGTATGCCAGACGCTCGAGTAACCGTCCCCAGACTGATCGCCCGGGCCCGAATCTTCGACATAGAGGTACAAGGGCTTGCCCTTGTAGGCGACTTGCTTCGTGCCATCCTTGCGAGTGACCACAGTGAACGGAACTTGCAACGAAGCGCTACCCACCAAAATGGGCGGCCATTCCTGGGCGCAGGTGCCGTTGCAGTTTGAGACACCCGGCTTATCGAGATCGAAGATGTAAGCGGTAAAACCATTCGCGTTCGTGAGGATATTCAAAGTAGTGTCAATCTTTACCGGTTGAACTTCCGGAACGAATTCCCCCTTGGTCACTAGCGTATCCGCGACATGGCCTTCCGCCCGCTCAAAGTCCGCGGAGATCTCGAGGCCTAAGATCGGAGACAAACGATCGACTCTGACGTTGGGATGAATCCCCAGAAAGTGTACAAACACGCCTTGATCCACCAGGTTCAAATGGAACGCACACGTAGTAGAAGTGATCGCGTGATTGTAACATTCGAAATTTGCGACTTGATAAATCGCCGGCAGATGTTTAGTTCCCGTGAAGAGATGATTCTCTAGAAAAATCTCGCCTTCCTTTTCGACGATGCGAATTCCTTCGGACTCCCCCATACTCGCTTGGGAAGGTTGCGTGGAGTGGTACACTCCGCCAATCAGCCCAAAAAACTCCTCTTTCTCCATCGGCCCCGCCTGCGCTACCTGTGCCAGCATGCCGAGAGCTGCCACCCATCTCACTAACGTACCCATGTCCTTCTCCTCATTACCGGGGGCCACCTTGGCTCCCCTGAGTTGGTAATAAGAAATAGAGGGAGGAATGAATACTGATTTGATCCGCAGCAAATCGTTCTGGTTTATTCAGGTTTGAAATAAAAAAAGCCCCGGGTCGCCCCGAGGCTTTTTGAAACTTTAAAGGAGGCTTACATCGCGTTGTCGGAAGATGAAGACGAGGCAGCATTTTTCTGCATGGTCTCTTCCCGGCGCTCTTCGGCTTCCATCTGACTCTTGCAATTAATGCAAAGACCCGTGACCGGACGCGCTTGGAGGCGCTTCACGCCGATAGACTCGCCACAGGATTCGCAAACCCCGTACGTTCCATCCGCGATCTTCTTGATGGCCTCCTGGACCTTACCAATCAACTTTCGCTCGCGGTCTTTGATCCGAAGCTCAAAACTTCGCTCCGTCTCGTAGCTCGCTTGATCGTTGATGTCGGCTAGGGCAGGCGACCCCATTGATTGCATCTCTTTCCCGAAATCCGTTTGCAGATCGTGCAACTGCTTCTCGAGAACCTTCTTGAACTTTTCCAAATCGGACTTGTTCATTTACAACCCCTATGACCTAGTTACCTCCCCTTAACGGGGAAGCGGCAGAATCCTCGAAAGTGATAAAAATGTCAATGATTATCCCGGTTTCGACCCTTCGTCCCGCTCCAAAACACCTTTAATAATAGAAATTTAGACAAATGAGTACGGAGACAGTCCCCCAAGACAAGATATGTGTTTCGGGGCCACATAAGGGGGAGGAGGCGAGTCTTAAAGGACCGTCTCCGTACTCTACTTGCTGTCTGAGATCCTTTTCACAAACGTCCAACTAGGATCTCCCTACAAAGCTCTTTTTCCCAGGATAGTCAGCTTCGCTGGACCAGCCTCAGGATTCATACCCGCGGCACCTGATTCACCACCGGAGGCCGGGAACCCGTGTTGGAATTACTTCCAGGGGGCGGGTTACCCAAAACCGGGGGATTAATCGGGTTATTAATTACCGGCGGTTGATTCACTACCGGTGGGTTCACCGGAGGATTCGACGGCGGATAATTATACGGGGGATAAAATGGTCCGCCATGGGTGGGCGGATAGCCCACGGGCGGGTATCCC
>JAHFAF010000035.1:2310-21069 GCA_023250715.1 Pseudobdellovibrionaceae bacterium
CGGAGGATAGTTGACCGGTGGATAATTCGTCGGAGGATAGGTCGAGGGCGGATAAATCGAAGGATTATTCCGCGGGACGTTTCCATAATAAGGAGGATAAGGCCGAGTGACCGGGCCGCCAGGGCACGGGACAATCACGCCGTCGCAAGCGCCGTAGTAAGGCGTATTGGGCGGATTCATCGGCGAATAAGGATCTCTTGGGAAACTTCCGTAGTAAGGAGGATAGTTCTGATTGTTCTGATAAGGATCGTACGAGTAAGTTCCGCCGTAATTCGGGAAGTTCAAATAATTTGACCAGGGATCGTTGTAAGGGCTGCCGTAGCTGTAGTTATTTCCACCGGAATAGGGTGAGTAACCTGAATTGCAGTAACCCATTCCACAGCCAATATCGTTATTAGACATATAAGGGTTGTATCCGCTGTAGCAGCTCGAGCCGCTAAAGTCGTTCAGAGGATATAGGCTGATATTGATGTCGATAGAAATTCCACCAGAAGAGCCGATACCAAAATTGTTTCCATAAAGGCCGGCTGAATCGTATCCGCCACCACAGCTTCCGTAGAGAGAGCCGCAGCTTCCTCCGTATCCGCCTCCGTACCCACCACCGTTTCCACCGCCGTACCCACCACCATAGTCGTAACCGCTGTAGGATCCGAGTCCGTAGAGACCAGAGCCGAAATTAGAGAGGTTGTAATCACCAACATTGTACATTCCGCCCCAACCGCCATCACACCCGTAATACCCGCACGATTGAGCCGATTTGGAGGACAGGCTCAGCACCAGCAAGGGCAAAATCCAAAATGTTTTCAGCATCCGCATTCACAGCTCCGCAGCATCAACAAAGCATTCGAGCCTTGCATCGGGGGCTAGTTGAGCAAGCGTTGTGCCACGGCTCGGTGTCACGAATTGCCGCCTGCAGGCGTTAATACTGTGAGAATACAGACGGTAATGAGGTGGCTAAAACCTGTCGAACGCAAGGCTGGTACAAAGCACTACGCCTTTATTTTTCGTAGGATACCTTGTACAGTTAAAAGACAGTTGACCGCCGGAAATGCGCGTCGTATTTGCGCATTCAGTAGTTTCTAATCCATCTAGAGGAAGTCCCATGCGAACGCTATTAAAGGTAGGGATATTCGTCCTTTCGGGTCTGGCCACCGCATCCCCTGAGTTCGTCCCCTTGCAGGAAAAAGCCCAGGGCGGGGCTTTGGCCGGGGCTAGCCAGCTGAATGACAGCCTTTACACAAACCCAGCCGGAAGCAGCTTCACTCAAGTTTATGCTTTGGACGGAATCTTTCAGATGCCGAAAACTTTCGCCGTGTCCGTTTTGGATACCCGCACTTCGGGTATGGGTGGAGCCCTCGGGTATTTTCGAAAGCAGGTTGGCTCTTACGAGCAGCCCCTCCAAGGAGCGAAGCTTGGCCTTTGCGGGAAAGTTTCCGACTCCATCGGTTTTGGTGTTGCGGGAAAGATGCTTTGGGGACCGAATCTCGCCGGCGATTACACGAAGCTGAATGACATCGATACGGGTCTTCTTGGGACTTACTCCTTCTTGCAGTTCGGAGTTGCGCTTAGAAATACATTGGGCGGAGACGTCAGCATGGATCAGGGCCGCGAGTGGACAGCGGGTGCCCGTGCGGGGTGGGAAGATACACTTTATCTATCGGTTGCTACGGTCTCGCATTGGGAGGCGGTGTCGCCTTATCAATACGGCGCTGGCGTGGAATATGTTTCGCCCTATTATTTTTCACTAAAGGCGGGCTATCGAACTCAGCCAAGGGTGGGCCAAAACTTTTGGAGCGCAGGGTTTAGTTTTCTTTCTCCTCGTCTCTCGCTTCACTATGCGGTGGAGTTTCCACAGCAAGCTGGTTCTAAGACAGAGCATTTACTGGGCGTAACGCTTCTAATGTAATCAATCTGTATTTGCGAGCCCAAGGCGAAGCAATCTCGTAGATCAAGTCTCTACAAAGAGATTGCTTCGCCTTCGGCTCGCAAGTTCTTATCAAGGGGGCTATTCATATGAAGGCAGGGGCTTGGTTTGTCCTACTTTGTCTCCTCTCGGCGTGCGGGATATCGAGTTATCCCGGGCAGCCGGGAATGGTGACGAACGGTTACAACAAAATTGATCTCGAAAATTTGGACGCGGAAGGGCTCTGGGTTTACGAAGTGACCTACGACAATTCCGATACGGGGAAAGGAGTTGGCTCTATTGTCACAAAGCTCTTTCCCGGCGCGCAGACCTACACGACCAACGTTCGAACGAATGCGGACGGAACACTTTATCGTGCAAAGTCCGCTTACAACGGCGCTGAAGTGCAGATGATCGCAAATCCTTCACTCCAACAAATCCAACTTAGCCCGGACAGTAAGGTGCAGTTTCTCATTGATTACTACACCTCGTTAGATGAAATCGACGACAAGAACGTGGCTGAGGCAGATATTTTCAAGCCCTACCCGATACGTTCGCCGATCAGTGAACGGGCATGGAATCATCTGGTCTTCATTACGAATCTAATCAAGGCGTCGACGCCCACGCGCACGGGAATTTCTTATGAAGTTACTGCGGCCGATTTTGCGGATAAGAAGTTCACGCCGAATCAGCCGATCCTCATCGAGACGAATCTCACGCACACAGGTGTCCGATCGAATTTAACCGCTGCGGCGAAAGCCGAGTTAGTCAAATTTATCGAGACCAATTTTCCAAAAGGGTATAAGGGCCCTGTTCAAGTGCACTTGAAAGGGAGCCCTCTTCCGATTGAAGTCACCTTCGGAATCCACTCAATCAAAACGGCTGCGGCTGCAGGCTACAAGATTGTTAGGGGGAAATTATGAGACATCTGGCAATTGCAATCCTCGCGATGGCTGCGTCCGCATTTGCGGATAGCTACATTGTTCTCTTTAAACAAGCGGAAGTGGCGATCACCTCCTTGGATCACGGCGGGTTTCAGAGCCTACTGCAGACTTCGAATCAAAAGAGTGTCACGCAACTTCAAGAATGGCTGGGCGGTCGCGGCCTTTCGAAGGGTGTGGATAACCTCTGGATGGTGCGTGGTGCTATCGTCAGTATCGACGATGCAGCAGCGAAAAAACTTGCGAAAGAACCGTGGGTTCATGGCGTGTACGTGGATCGCGTGCGGAAATTCGTAAATCCCACGACCGATATCACCATTGGAAACTCTCTCAAAGAGTTGGGTGAGGATCCCGCCTCTCTGTGGGGCCTGACGAAAATTGGGCTGCAGAAAATTCGTGCGGAATTTCCTTACCTCGACGGCTCCGGAGTGCGCGTCGGTGTGCTTGATACGGGAATTCAGAGCAAGCACCCCGAGCTTCCGGGAACGGCCGTTTTCAAGGACTTCGTGAATAACCTTCCGCGGGCCTATGACGACCACGGCCATGGCACACATGTGTCGGGCACGATTTCGGGTAAACAGGTTGGTATCGCGCCAAAGGTTTCACTTACCATGGGGAAAATCTTTGGAGCCGCCGGATCGGGCTCGGATTCGACGATTCTAAGAGCCATGCAGTGGATTTTTGATCCGGACAGTAATCCTGCGACGAACGATTTCCCGCAGCTCGTGAGTAATTCCTGGGGAGGGGATCTCGATCCGACGGCCACGACCTACGATATTGCCGAGTTCGCGCCTTATCACATTGCGATTCAGGCGTGGATCTATGGGGGAATCGTTCCGATCTTCGCGGCGGGAAATTCTGGAGCAAACCCGAACGGGTTTCCGGGTGGATTGCCTGAAGCCCTGGCGGTCGGTGCGATTGACACGGATGATACTGTCGCCGAATTTTCAAGCCGAGGACCTAACCTCTGGAAGATTGGCGATGTCGTGCTTTCTATATTAAAACCCGACATCTCCGCTCCCGGCGTAAAGGTCACTTCTGCGTTCCCTGGCAACAAGTTCGCAACCTGGGCCGGAACATCCATGGCGACTCCACACGTATCCGGCACCGTCGCTCTAATGCTGCAAGCGAATCCGAAGCTCACCTACGCCGCGATCAAGGACATCCTCATGAAGTCTTCGGATCGCAAGGTAGACATCAACTACGGCTACGGGATTTTGAATGCTTATCAAGCGGTGAAGCTAGCCTCCGGGAAGTAGTTGGCATAAGGTGGAAACACCTTATGTCGATTCTATTTAATGATTTGGTAACCTTGCGAGAGCGCTCGGGGGTGGGATCCTACGCCCTCGAGCTTCTACGCCATCTTCCTAAAGAAATCGAAATTACCCGCCTCAGCGAAACATTCGTTGGAAGTCCTCTCAAAGTCCTTTCTTCCAGACCTCCGAAAGGGCAGGGGAAGGGCCGCCTGCACTCTGTTCTTCAGCAATACCTCTCCCTAACAACTGGCTTTGGCGGTTACGAGCTCTATCATGAGCCGGATGCGATTCCATTTCCTTCTAAAATCCCCACCGTCGCTACCGTGCACGATCTTTCCGTAACTCTATTCCCCGAGTGGCACCCTCCTCATCGGGTGGAGCGCTTTAAGCGGGAACTTCCGCGAGTGATCGAGGAGACCAAGGGCTTCTTTGCCGATTCCTACGCCACGAAGAAAGACATGGTGGAGCATTGGAGAGTTCCCGCTGATAAAATTGAGGTCGCGTGGCTGGCCCCACGCCCGGCTTTTCGACCAGTGCCTCTTCCGAAAGAGAGAAAAAGTTATTTTCTATTTCTCGGGACTGTGGAACCTAGAAAAAATATTCGAGGACTTCTCGACGCACATAGGGCACTCCCTCCCTCGTTTCGTGAAAAATTTCCCCTTTACGTCGCTGGCGGAGCGGGTTGGGGAGATGTCGATCTTAAGGGAAGTACTTACCTCGGCTATCTCGACGATAAAAAGCTTGTGGAGGTTTTGTGCGGAGCCACCGCTTTAGTCTATCCGAGCTTCTACGAGGGGTTTGGCCTTCCTCCCCTCGAAGCAATGGCGTGTGGAGTTCCGGTGATCTCCTCTCATAAAGGAAGTCTGGAAGAGGTGGTCGAGGACGCGGCACTTATCATCGATCCGAATAGCCCAGAGGAAATCACCGACGCCATGGTGCTCTTCGCGGAAAAGGAAGAGATGCGGGAGATATATCGTCAGAAGGGTTTGGCTAGAGCGGCCACGTTTAGCTGGGCAACGACGGCGCAGACGACCCTGCAAGCATACCGGAAATGGCTTTCTTGAAATCACTCTGAAACTGTCGTCGAGTAAATTTCTCTGCTTGAGTCCTGCACTTTAGTGGATCAAAAACACAGCCTTCGAATCGCAAGAGGGCTTCCTTTAGGTTTTCGACTGTAGGCTCACGGAAAAACAATCCGGTTTCTCCGTCGATTACGGTGTCGAGTATTCCTCCCTTGCCCAACGCAATGACGGGCGTGCCACTTGCCATGGCTTCCAACGGCGCAATTCCAAAATCTTCCTCGCCCGGGAAGAGAAGGGCTCGCGCCTTCGCATAGATGTTTCGAAGGCTCTCAGGGTTGGCCTGCCCGAGAAAGCGAACGTTTTTGCCGGCTAGCGATTTCAATTTTTTTTCCGAGGGGCCGGTCCCTACAATCCACAGTTCACGCCCCAGGGCATTGCAAGCTTCGACGGCTATCTCCACTTTTTTGTAGGGTACAAGAGCAGTGACGACGAGGTAGAAATTTTCCCGCTTTTCCTTCGATAAAGTGAAATTATCCAGGGCCGCAAAGGGATGAATCACCTCAGCGGACCTATCATAGTAGTCTCGAATTCTCTCTCTCACTCTGTTCGAATTTGCGACGAATTGATCTACGCGTGAGCTAGATTGTTTATCCCACGCACGAAGCGAGCGCACGAAGGGACGGATTAAAGGCTCCAGAGGGTGCTCACCGAAATAATCATCGTATTTATCCCAGAAATAGCGGGCCGGGGTGTGACAGTAGCAAAGGTGTTTTGCATTCGCTGAAGGAATTACTCCTTTGGCGATGCAATGGCTGGAAGAGATGACAAGATTATATTCACTTAAATCAAACCGTTCGATGGCGCGCGGAAAAAAGGGAAGGAGGTAGCGATAGTAGCGCTCTACTCTAGGGAGATGATTTAAGAACGACGTATGAATCTTGTGCTCGGCGAGAGAGGGGGGAAGTCGATCAGGTCGCCCGAAAAGGGTGAAAATATCGGCCTCGGGATAGAGCTCGCAGATCGCCTCCAGCACTCTTTCCCCCCCGCGGTAAAAGAGGAGCCAGTCATGAATAATTGCCACTTTAGTAGGCATGACGATGGACAAAGCCCTTATAGAGAGTCATGAGAAGAATCTTGATATCGAGCACGTGGGACCAATGCCCGATGTAAAAAAGATCGTATTTGATCCGCTCTTCTATCGATGTATTTCCGCGCCACCCATTTACCTGCGCCCAGCCTGTAATGCCGGACTTCATCTTGTGGCGAAGCATATACTTGGGCACTCGTTGACGAAACTCTTCCACGAAGATTGGACGCTCCGGTCGTGGCCCTACCAAGCTCATGTCCCCTTTGAGTACGTTATAGAACTGAGGGATTTCGTCCAAGCTCGTACGTCTGAGCCATTTCCCAATGTTCGTAGTACGGTGGTCGTTTTGAGTTGCCCAAACGGCACCCGTATCTTTTTCCGCGTCTATCTTCATTGAGCGGAACTTATAAAGAGTGAACGTTTTTCCATCGGCTCCCATTCTTCGCTGAGAATAGAAAATCGGGCCTTTCGACGTAAGCTTGATGAGAACTGAAAGAAAAAGGTAAATCGGCGAAAAGAGGATCAGAAAGATCAATGAGCCCAATAGATCCAAGCTTCGCTTCATCACTCGATCGCTCGAGCCCGTGGGAGGCTGATTGAAAATCAGAAGCGGAATCGTGCACTCCTCTTCCGCGTGATAGGTGAAGGTACTGTATTTTCCAAAGTCCGGAAGCACTTTCACGGAAACCAGCTCGTTCGAGAGGAAATTCAAAATGGGTTCGTAACGATCCGATTCCGTCGTGGGATAGGAGACGATGACACTATCGATCTTCTGCTGTTGAAGAATGTTGGGAAGATCCTCTTCGGTGCCAAGATAACGTACCTCGGAAAGAAATTCCGGATCGGGTTTTCCTAGGCGCCCCACCCATTTTACGGGGTAGGGACGTTTGTATTGGATCCGTTGCCAAAACATCTCCAGTAGATCGCCATGGCCCATGATAAGCGCTCGCTGGGAACGGGTGATCTGAAACTGAATTCGACGCCAAGCGATATGCGCGATCGCCCGCTCTGCAAAAAGGGCGGGCAACAAAAGAACGGGATAAAGAAGCAGATAGGCGCGCGAAAATAGAAGATCGCCCCGGAAATAGAGAATCGAAACAAATACAAGTGTTGCGAGAATGGAGGCTTCACACATCTTCTTGATGGCTCGAAACCCAAAGTGGATACGGTCGCGCCGGTAAACTCCTATCAAATGAAACACCGCAGAAAAGACAACCATCAAGGGAAGAGCGACATCCGTGTACTTGCTGTAAGTGGGGAAGCCCTTCGTGACGGGAACTAGGGCTTTGTAGAATCGCAGGTACCAACAGAAGTACCACATGCCCAAGACAGTCGCGGCATCTGCGAGCTTGAGAAGGGCGACATAGAAGAAAATTGCTTGTCCGAAATCCATGGCTTTTTCTGTCGGGCATCTTACTTGGGGCACCCAGTCAGGTCCACGCGCATTTTTCCTTGGCTGAGCGTCGCGAAAAAACTATAATAATGAGGTACTTATTAGTTTTCGTTACGGCATGCAACGCGAAGTCAAATCCTCTAGGGAGGCGATGTGACGAAGTCAGAACTGATCGAACTCTTAGCCCGCAAGGCAAATCTAACCAAAAAGAAGGCCGAGGAGCTGGTGAATACAATCTTCGACTCCTTCTTTATGTCGATGGTAAAGGGGGATCGAATCGAGATCCGGGGCTTTGGGAGCTGGTTTGTTAAGAACTACAAATCCTACGTGGGAAGAAATCCCAAGACCGGCGCGGACGTTTTCGTTCCCGAGAAAAAATTGCCGTTCTTCAAAGTAGGAAAAGAATTAAAGAAGCGGATCGACTCGTAACAACGAGATTGCTTCGCTAGCGCTCGCAAATACTTGTATTTGCGAGCCCGCAGGGCGAAGCAATCTCATTGCAGAAGCGTTAAATCTGCCCGACCTTTCCTGAGATTTTGATCAGGAAGTGCATCGTTCCCGCACCCACCACAATTGTGACGAGTAAGGTAACTCCGCTTAGCGTTGGGTAATTATTCGGCGCAATCATGGCGAACAACATCGGACCAGAGAGGTACGTGTTGGTGCGCGAAAAGAGAAGGGCCCGCTTCGCGAGAGCCGGGGCCTCAGGAGGGGTATTCCCCGCCTTCATCCAACCTAAGAGTTGTTTCTGCGCCGGCCAAATAATGAACCACACATTGAACCACATGATTGTGCCGAGCAATGCGCCCCAAAGGATCCACATCGATCGGTGAGTCATGTGTCCCGTCGAAGGATCGGTCCAAAGAGCTCCCGCGCTGTATTTATAGAGAAGCAGAATCAACCCCACCAAGAACGTCGTCATCGCGGCCCAGCGGAACCACCAGAGGGCTCTTCCCAGAAGTGCTGGGTTCACCTGGGGTTTGATTTCCTTCGCGAGTACTCCCTGAAAGGGAACATTCACGAAGTTAAAAAAGTAAAGATGCCCCAGCCAGATAATACCCGCCAGAATGTGCAACCACCGCAAGAAGAAAACTGCATTTGTGTAGAAATCGTCGATAGCCATAGCTCCTCCATCAAATTGAACGGGGCTATTCCATCATTCTAGAATTGATTAAGCAACCACTCATCGGGGTATACAGCACCGCGTACCACTATTCCCCGAGAATACATTCACTGTTGAGGGGTTAGAAATAGTGTTTCGCTCGGATACATGTAGACTCGCGATTGCGTTATTTTTGGACATTCAAAAAAACGTTCTTTCAGGTACTTAGGTGATATCAGTTCGTCGCGCCGTCACCGCTCCGCAAATGCTCACAATTTCGACACTCCGGGAATACGCAGGAATCCACTGAATACAAATCGTCTACAAGCGATGGCGAAGGTTATGCAGAGTAATCATTCACGAGGGATCATGCATTCGGTGAAATACTCAACTTGGTCGATCGGCTCTATCATTCTCCTCTCCGTGTTTTGCGTTCGAGGAGAAGCAGCGAATGAGGTAGCCGGAGGGCTTTTGGGCGCTGCTGCGATTACGGCGGCCGTCTCGCCTATCGCCATTGCGGGCATTCAGGCCGGGGCGGATAAAGCCATCGCCGGAATAAATGCCGAGACCACAGTTGCCGTCGCAGGAATTCAATCCGAGACCACGAAATACCTTGCCGCCGCGCAGGCCGAAGTTGCTCTGGCGCAGGCGCAGACTTCGATGGAGATCAATAAGATCAATAATGACGGTCAAACGGAACGTCTGGGAATGCAGTTAGCGGAATTAAGAGCCTCGCGCGAGGACGCTATGGCTGCCGAGCGTGAGAAGCGTTGGATGGAAATGTATTATAACGAGCAGAGATTGCAGGTCGCAAAGGATCAAGCGGACGCCAATTATAAATTAGCTCAAGCAACGTTGCAGGCACAGCTTGTTCAAGCGGGCCTAGTGAGCGGGTCGAAGCGTATTGATTCCTCCGCGGGCCTCACGGTGACTCGCACCGGTCTCGCCTCGGGTAAAGGTTCGACGAATACGTCGGGGAATTTAGGTTTGAGTCGTGTCCAAAGTCAGTCGGGTTCGCTGTCCATCCTGCGCGGTATGGACGGCCAGATCACGTTCAATGGCAATTCTGGTCCGCGCAGTGAAACCTCTAAGCGGCTTCTCGCGGCCGCGATGGGGGGGCAATACGCTTCGCGAGATAGCGCTTATCGTGGAATTTCCTTAAGTCAGGGATCCACGCGAGACATTCGCTTTCGTGCTGTTGCGGATAATTCTATTTCGCCTCAACCTGCGCGGTCGCCCTCTTCACTTGCCGCGGCCCAATGGGAGGGGGATCGCAGAGATAGCCAGCCCGTTACCCAGGCCGGGGGCCACTCCGGCGGCAGTCGCGGGGCCCGTTAATTCTTTTTACTATCCCGTCAGCACTCTAGCCAATTCCATGAGAATACAAGGTTTTCCAACCTCTCAGGTCACTGTACAAAATCTAGCTAGGATGAAGGGCCTGAATTCAAGGAGTTATCCCTCTTCTAGAAGTGCGCTCAAATAAAGTGTCCACCCGTCGAAGGGGATTACAAGATTTTTTCGAAGCGATTTCAGAACTTTGAGTGTATTCCCACTCCGTATTCTTTGGCACCCGCCGTGCACTCTTAGGCCGCAGGGGACCAGTCTCTATTGCTCTGCCGCTGTACGTTTCTTCCTCCTCAAGTGAAAAGTGTCTTTGTCCCGAATGGGGAATTTGAGTTCATGCACCACGGAGTTCACAACCAGATCTCTCTTAAGAGCACGCGGGGAAGTTCTATCTTCCGCACGATGGCGCTCTTCCTTATAGTGAACTTCGCTATCGCAACGCCCGCACATGCGAATGCATCCCCTTCCCAGGTCTTGAGTGTTCCAGAGGTAATGTATTTGCTGGGTCTCATTAGAGCCACGAATGATGCGATGGCCACGGCTTCGCTCAATCCACAGAACAAGAACTATCGCGACAATGTCCGCCGTGCAGTGAGCATGTTGCCTGCGGGTATTATCGCCGTCGCCGGTGCTTTCAAAGCAAATAAGCTTCACGACGCGGATCTGCCCCTCGTGCAATCCATGCTCGGTGGATTTGTCGATGTGAGCGCACCGGATCGGTACAAAGAATTTTTCAAAAAGCCGGATGCGAGCCTCATTCCGAAGCTCGGCTCCTCCTTTCCAAAAGGCGTGAAGCCCGTCGATATCAGTACAGGAACGCTGCCTGCGGGGCCGGGTAAAGCGGATGCTCCAGCTGTTGCTAGTCAGTCCGTTACCTCTATTTCGGATGATATTGTTACTTTGAAAGATAAGTGGGTTCCCAGCCGAACCCGTCCTGAGCCTGTCGCGACCATGAATCTCAAGACTATTGGCTACGATGAGAGCAATGCGAAGTCCATGGCAAGTGGCAGCGCTTCGAACTTCTCCGGACCAAGCGCAAACGACGTAGTTTCGAGCGCCGGACCGACTGGGAGTTATGGAGGCGGAAACGGTACTCCTGCCACTATTGGATATGATGAGGCTGGGGGCGGCTTTCGAAAAGAGATGAATTCGGAAATCTCGACTGCCGAATCGCGAACCAGCTCCTTAGGAGACTTGCCGGTTAATCGCGTTCAGGTTTCGGCTCCGACTGAGCTCGATCGGGAAAAAGAGAATTTTTTCGCGAAAGGCAAGCAAGCTAAAGACGTTGGCGATGAGGGCTCCGATATCGACGATAATACGCCAACAGCTAAGAAAAAATTCGGCAAGAAGCACTTTAAAGCTCCTAAACGTGGGCTTGCCTCCAAAGATTACCGAACGCCCATCAAGCCGAAATATTGGAATGTGATCCCTCTGAAGAGCCTTCTCAGTGCTTTCGTCGAGAACGAAGCAAAAGCGGATTGCCAGGGTGGTCAGGGAGAAGGCGAGCAGAGCGGAAGCAAGGCAGCTGAGATTTTGATGGCAATCGCGATGATTATCGCGGCAATCGCTCCGATGGTTGTGGCCTCGATCCAAGCGAACGCCGATAAGGCCATTGCGAAGATTAATGCGGATACCACTTTGAAGACGGCTCAAATGCAGGCCGATACCTCGAGATTCTTGGCGAACACGCAAAAAGACGTGGCGTTGCAGCAGTCGGCTATCTCTCAGCAAATTGCGAAGCAAAACAACGATGCGCAGTCTCAGCGCTTGAACATGCAGTTGGCAGAGCTTCGTTCCGCACGCGAAGATGCGCAGAAAGCCGAACAGGAAAAACGGCAGATCGAAATGAAGTACAACCAGGACCGTATCGATTTGGCGAAAAAACAAGCGGATGACAACGTGAAGCTCGCGAAAGAAACTTTGAATGCGAACTTGACCCAGGCGGGTCTTGTCTCCGGAGTGGTTTCTAAGAATTCCACCAATAGCCTCTCCGTTACCAAGGCAGGTTTATCGTCGACAAGGCCTTCCTCGAACTCTCTTGCCTCGGCAGGAGGATCGGGTGGTTTTGGAGGGAGCAGTTTGCCTACCACGGGTGGGATTCCCAGCGCGACCGGGGATGCCGGTGGAGGCGGCGGCGGTGCAGGCGGAGTGGGAAGCCTGGGCGCCACGAAATCGAACTTGACCGTGACTCGTGGAGTGAGCGACTCGAGAGATCGCTTACTCGAGGCCGTGGCTCCGAGCTCGCTTTCCGAGCAGCAGAAAAAAGAAGAAGAGCTCCATTACAAACGCACCGGAACCCGCGGTGCACGAGTCGCGCGCGGAGCGAACCGTGCGACCTATACGCGTGGAGTGACTTCTAGCGAAGCGCAAAAAGTTTCAAATCAGCTTGCGGCGAACCCCGCTACCGGATCTTCCCCGGGCCGTGGCTTTAAAATCCAGGCTGAAGGGAAAAGTGATTTAGCGGAATTCAGAGATGGGATGAAGTCCGATCCGAATTCCTATTATCGCATCGGTGAACCGGCGGTACCCCATGCTCAACCTCGAGAGCTGGCCAGTACGGGCGGTGGGCACTCTGGCGAAGGCGCAAGCCGTGGAGTTGTGTCCGGTGCATATAGAGCTCCTGTGGATTTAGGGGGCGAATAGAAGAAGTTTATCGGGGGGTAGTCCTCGAGCGAGCTAAGACTCGCATCGAGGGTAACGATAAAGTGGGGGAGAGTCGAATAGACTCTCCCCCATCCATTTTTCCTTGGTGTCACCCGGGTTGACACCTGATTCTCAAATTAAATCAACTGCCTAACACTCAAGTGACTTCTTTCTTTTCACTCTACTGACACTTTCTCGACTTACCTCGAAATAAACTCTCACACTTTCAACTGGTTGGGGGAGGCGCGCTTGGCACTCCCTGTGCACTATCAGAATACAAAGCTTTCTTCGCGCATTCGACTTGGGAAACATTTTGAGATGAGAACATCGAACGTTAACATCATTGAGAATTGCTGGCGGATTCACTGGATCTTCCTCTTCCTGGCTTGCATGGCCCTGGGAAACAGCGCCTACGCCGAGCCTCAGTATGTCGAAGACATCATCCGAAAAGAAAAAGCAAAAGTGGGTGATCGCATTGATGCTCTGGATGGGATGATAACTCCCGATGCTCGCCGCGAGACCCCGTTACCGGCAGAAAATTCTTACATTCCAGGCCGCTATGCGGCCGCTGCTGAGAGAAACGGCATTGCGGTCCCTCATCGAGCGGAGCAAACAGCAACTGCTCCGGTGTCTGAAAAAGTTTCCGATAGGTTTCAGATTACTCCCCCATTGAAGGAAGAAGAAATTGTGGTCAAGGGAGAAGAAGAGATTCGCGGCGACGACGTAGTTGCGGAAGTTGAACCTAAGGAACGAGTCCGCCTCCCCCCTTTGTTTGATCCCGGACCGGCTCGTGCGATTAGGCCGATTGCTAAGCCCGAGCGCGCTCCTATTCAGGAGGCAGCGAGAGGTACTCAGACTCGCCTCACGGATCCTTTGCCGTCGAAAAGAGAAGTTTCAGAGCCGGCGAATGGCTTTTGGGATGAGCTTAACGCCGCTCGCGAGCGCGCCCGGCGTGCTTTGACGGAAAGCTGGCAGGTGGATGATTCCCAGAAAGCGCAGCCAGTGAATTATCCCTCAGGCTTTAATCAAACCGCGAATTTGAGAAACGAAATAAGCGCCGCCGAAAGGCTTGCGCCCCAACAAGCCTCGTTGGGAGGATTTAGTGGTAGTGCCTCGCCCATTACGGATGATGTGATAGCTCAAGAGGTTAAAGAAGTGGAAGAGGGTCTGGGCGGCGGGATTTTGGATCCGGCCAAAGAGGCTCCGTTACTGCGGCCGAAGTTCGTGGCCCAAAGCAAGCGCAGCCGGCGCCAGATGCGTCGTCTTGCTTCCGCGATGTCTCAAAGTAAATATGCCCGAGGGGCTCGAAAAGAAGACAGCCGTCGGGAGGAAGACTCCGAATTTGAACCTTCCGCTTATAAGTACGTCCCGGAAAACTATTACCGGCACCTGACACCACAAAATGGCGTGGGCCATTCTTCTGGTAAGAGTGGAATTCGCACCCACAACGCTTACGGGGATTCCACCGCAGGGGAATCGGATTCTGGTGAATAGATTTTTTCTATTTTGTTTTCTCTCTGCGTCTTTCGCGCGGGGTGAAGTGGTAAGCGCAAGCTCCGGTCTTTCGATAAGCCCACAAGGCGTTCAGATCACCGCGCCCCCCACCGGAAAGACCCCCGAACTTACTTACGACAAGGGCGTTTTCTCTCTGGATTTTTCCGTTCTTGGAAATGGAAAGACCTCTTCGGCGGGTCCGGTACGAATTCTCGCTCCCACCCAATCAGGCTTTTCCAGCGCACTCACCGATTCGGATGAATTTTTTCGCTCAGTCGGAAAAAAACCGGGCTCGAAGTCCGAAGAGCGATCTTCCTCCGGTCGCCCGATTGCAAAATAACTAAACGGAAAGTTTACGGTAAGCATCGCGGTAAGACTTCGCAAAGGCTAGCTCATCGAAGCAGTCTCTTTCCTCGAGGGTCGTCCGATCTCTTTCCGCGACAATATCCAGTTCCTTTAGCGACGGTGGATCGACAAGAAAACGGGAGAGGCGAAATCTGCTCTGGGGCAGAAGCTCATTGAGGGCGGCGTGTTCGTCCAAAAATACTGTGGGGATTCCCCAGTAGATCGCTTCCAAAGGGAGTGTCGCCCAGTCAAAGGGAGAGGACACTAAGTAGATCAACAGCCTTGTGTCCTCTAATTTCTTTCGCCAATCCATAGCGGAGAGTTGATTCACCTGCCGCAACGAAAGGGCTCGTTTGGGAAGCTTGGGGTATTTTTCGCTGATCCCCTTGAAAAGTCTCTGCTGAAGCTTTTGCGGGACAGGGCCTCCAGTGACGAGAAGTAGGCTCCCTTCCTCTTTTCTCGTGGGCCGATCCGTAAAATGTACATAGCGACGGGTTGCGGGAAGAAGAGTTGTCACCTGGCTATCCGGTATGAGGTAACGTTTTTTCAAAAGAAGTGCGTCTTTTTCGGAAGGGACGAGATAATGATGCTCCGATTTCCGGGAAAGAAAGAACGGAAGTCGTTTCACCGGTGGAAGGAGTGTAGTCAGTGTGGGGAGTCCCCACGAAGGTGTGCAGCGATCGATTGGGTGAAAACCGTGAAAAATGGAAATGCCGGAATCGCGGCAAAAATGACGGTGCTGAATCCAATGCCAGGGGGAACGTGCAAGTCCCAATGCCGTATCGTGCCTCTTGAGCTGCCCGGAAAAAACTTGATCCGGGTGCGAAAGAACTACCACCCGACGCTTCTCAATCCACTCGCTTGAGGTCTCGTCCTCGCCCCAGCCCGCGACCAATTGATCGACCGCTTCTTGGGCGATGGCACCCATGGCCGCCATCTCTTGCCCGGCCCGGGCGTCTATACATAAGCGAGGGGTGTGCATTCCCAGAATTAAAGCACTTCTTCGGGGAAGTTGGAATGCCTTTGCTTCGGCTTGGGGCATGATTCGTTGGATTCTACTGGTATTAGCGTTGAGCTGCGCGTGGCGAGGGTATCGCCGATTCCACCCCACTACATTAGAGGTGATTTTTTGGGATGTCGGGCAAGGGGATTCCGCTCTTGTGCGGTTTCCTGGCGGAAATACCTGGCTCATCGATGCGGGAGGCGGATTTCAGGACTGGGACGTGGGCCGAAGGATTTTGTACGGGGAGCTTGCTCGCCTTGGAGTGCTTAGTATTGATGCCGCCATTCTATCCCACCCCGATCAGGATCATGGGTATGGCTTTCAGGGGTTGTGGCGAGGGATTACGGCGCGCGAATTCTGGGTGAATGGGCGCGAGGATTTAGCACGGCCAAAGCCTCTTCTTCGCCGGCTTTTTCGAGCCGCCGCCGTCGAGGAGATTGCGGTGCGGTTGATCGAGGAAGAAGAGCGATCGACCGTATCAGGCGCTCAGGTGCGCGCGATTCCATTGGGAGCCCCTGAGGAACCCTCTAACAATCGTGCGCTTGCACTTTGGATAGAATGGAAGGGATGTTCGTTTGCATTTACAGGGGATATGGAAAGAAAGCCCGAAGGGGAGCTTTTTCGCCGAATACCCTCCGTGACAGTATTGAAAGTGGCCCACCATGGGAGCAAGACTTCTAGTTTTCCCGAGAGTCTAATGAGAGCGCATCCCGAATGGGCCGTTCTCTCCAGCGGGGCCGGGAATCACTATGGGCACCCGCACCCGAGAATTATGGAGCGGCTGAGAAATTTAGGGGCCATCGCACTTCGTACCGATTTTCACGGATTCGTTCGCTTCACGGTATCCAGTGAAGGAACGATTCAATGTGAATCAGGCCGAGGACTTTGCGGTCTACGTCGTTGCGAGGAGCCGTAAGGCGACGAAGCAATCTCGTTGAATCGACCTAAGTCCATTGAGGTTGCTTCGCTACGCTCGCAAATTCGAATTTACTTTACGATGATCGTGTAGATCGAAGTCTGAATGCCGCCTTTTTTAAGAGTGCTAAAGACTCCATCCACGAATTTCTGGCCGTATTGGTAAAGGCCACCACCTTGCTCGAGCTCCCACGCGGGCTCGTCCGTGATGACGATTGCCATGCGGTTGCGTGAGGACCAGCTCGACATTTTCGAGGCAAGTTCGAGTCCGTGGTAAGAAGCCTCGCCCGGGTCCGTACTGTGGTTGTCGCGAGAATAATTCTGCAACAAGGACTCCAAAGTGTAGCGAACGGTGACAAGGTTCGATGTGAAATCTAGATTCACTTTTTCTTTTCCAGGGGCGCCGAATGTTAGCACCGCAATCTTCACGTTTCTATTCTGACGGACGTTTTCTAAGTCCTTTACGATTTCGACTAATCCTTTGATGACTCCGTCGATATCATCGGACATGGAACCCGAGTAATCGATCACGAAAGCCACTTCGAGATCGTCCGTGTTATTGATCTTGCCCTTCATGTGGGAAAACATGTCGGAGATCGCTTTCGGGAGAGTCTTATTGTCCGTAGCGAAGGCGATGAGACCACCGGTTTGGCTAGACATCTTATATCCGGCTTCCGTTGCCGTGGCGTTGAATCCATTTTGTTTCGCGTAATCGACGACTTGCTGGTGGTTGCTTAATACATTGATCTGCCCACCGCTAGAGCGAACAACACCGCCCGAGCTTTGCGTGCCGGCGATCTGCTTTTCCTCGGGCCGAAGCGTGATTTGCGATTGCTGCGCGGGGGTGGGAGGGGGCTGATTCGTCGCGATGAGCTTCGCGCGGTATTGCTTATCGAGCTGGTCTTGATGAGCGTCTAACAGACGGCGAACGCCATCGAGTTTATTTCCCTTGAGGGCCATTGCCGTTTTGTACTTCGAGAGAGTGTTGTGGTTGTCGTCCTTGAACATGTAGACGAAGTCGACGTTCTCATCGAGCTCTTTCAGAACTTCCAAGAATTTTACTTCTAGAAAAGAGAGGGAAATCGAAACATTGGATTTTCGAATGGAGATCGTGCTGAGCGCAAGATCACAGGCACTTTTGGAAAAACTTGCGGGGATCAGACAGTCTCTTGAGAACTCTTGCGCTGACTCCGTGAATTCTTTCAGCCGGTCATCTACCTGAATAATCAATCGGCTTTCTTCGAAGGTGGCGCTTTCGAGTTCATGCGAGGCAGTGAGAAGTTTGTTGAACTTTTTCGTGAGCTCGTCGTTCTTCGTCTTCATGTCGTTGTACTCGGTGTAATACGAGTAGGAGCTGGAGGAGGACGAATCGTTATCGTCCAAGTTGCTGTCATTTTTCTTGAGAATTCCGCAGCCGGAAAGAAGTAGGGAGAGGGACAGCCAAGTAGAGACAAATTTGGTCATCGAAGTACCTCGAATGGGTTTAAAAGTCGGCGGATTATATAGGGTGAGATAACGCGAAGCAATATGTAATCAGGCGGCGGTACTCTTGAGGCCCATCTGGCGCTTCTTGAGGGCGACAAGCCTGTCTCGCAGTTCCGCTGCTTGCTCAAACTCCAAGTCTTTCGCGGCTTTACGCATCATCTTCTCGAGGCGTTCTATCTCTAGTGGGATCGCTTGAGGGCTCCCTACATACTTATCTTTTTTGTCAGCCACCTTCACTTCGAAGTAGTCCATAGCCTCGGCATTGTAGAGAGAGTTTTGGATATTCTTTTTGACCGAGGCCGGAGTAATCCCGTGTTCCTTGTTGTAAGCCAATTGGATCTCTTTCCTGCGGTCCGTTTCCTTCAGTGCGAAGTCGATCGCTTTCGTGATCTTATCGGCATAAAGAATGACGGTGCCATCGAGATTTCTCGCTGCTCTTCCGATGGTCTGTATGAGGGACGTCTGACTTCTTAGGAAGCCTTCCTTATCAGCATCCAAAATTCCTACGAGTGAGCATTCGGGGATGTCCAAACCTTCCCTGAGCAAGTTGATCCCTACTAAAATATCGAACGTTCCCATACGGAGCTGGCGCAAAATTTCCACTCGTTCAATCGCATCGATGTCGGAATGGAGGTATTGCACCTTTAGTCCCATCTTCTGGTAGTACTCCGTCAGATCCTCCGCCATGCGTTTGGTGAGAGTGGTGATAAGAGAGCGCTGTCCTTTCTCGGCGCGTTTTCGCACTTCGCCATAGAGATCCTCAACCGCCCCTCGAGCAGGTTTCACAATCACCAACGGATCGGTCAATCCAGTAGGCCGAATGATT
>JAHFAF010000305.1 GCA_023250715.1 Pseudobdellovibrionaceae bacterium
GCCCTATTTGATAATGCGGTGAATTATTCACTTTCGCGTATCGTTTTAAATATCTGAAATTAATAAAAGTCTTTCATCCTTCGGAGGGGCATTCATCCCCCCGATTTTTCTATCTAAAACTAGAACCCTTTACCTCCGATAAGTAACAGAGAAGACGGGGGAATCCATGCCCTTCGCCATTCACACTGATGAGTGAGAACGAAATAAATTCTACTACCATTTCTACGGTGCTGAGCTGCCCTAAGTGTCAGCAGCCAATTCCTATCGTAAATAAAGAAGGACAAGAGATCCTCTGCCAGAACTGCGGGAATCCCTTTCTTCCGATGGAGGCGAGAGCGAATGCGCTGAAGTTTCAGAAGAAGGAGATCGGTAATTTCGAGCTTTTGGAAAATGTGGGACTCGGATCGAGCGGAGCAGTTTGGAGAGCTCACGATAAAAAGCTGGATAGAATCGTTGCGATCAAAATTCCGAATGCCGGGAAATTGGCATCTGCCGAGGAGATAGAGCGTTTTTTTCGGGAGGGCCGAACCTGTGCCCAACTTCGACATCCCGCCATTGTGGCGGTCCACGAAGTGGGAAGCGAAGGAGGTATACCGTACCTCGTGTCGCAGTTTATTCGCGGCACTACTCTCGCAGACTATCTGAAAAAACAGGAACTCACTTGTCTACAGGCAGCGCAGATTCTCTTGAGCCTTTCGGAGGCACTAGAATACGCCCATTCGATGGGCGTGATCCATCGAGATATCAAGCCTTCCAATGTCATGTTGGAAGATTCCTCGTATGAACGGGGAGGCGATGTCACCACGGTCTCCCTCTCCAAGCCGCTCATTATGGATTTCGGATCGGCACTGCGGCCCGATGAAGAAGAGTCGCTGACTTTGGAAGGACAGATTTTGGGAACTCCCGCCTTCATGAGTCCGGAGCAGGCTAAGGGTTTTAGTCACCAGGTAGATGCGCGCGCTGATGTCTATGGTCTTGGGGCGATGCTGTATCGTCTCATTACGGGAAAGCTACCCTTCAATGGTTCCTTCGCTCAGGTCGTTCACGAAATTTTGCATGATGAGCCTCGTCCTCCCCGGCAGGTCAATGGCAAAATTGATCTCGATTTAGAAACGATTTGCCTCAAAGCGATGGCGAAAGAACCCGGCCAGCGCTATTCAACAGCGAGAGAATTCGCCAGTGATATTCGAGCCTATTTGAACCACGAGCCCATCAAGGCCCGCCCCTTCAGTCCATTGGAGCGAACGTGGAGGTGGTGTCAACGCAAACCGACTATCGCGGCACTCACCGCCGGGCTCGCGCTTGCGTTTATTGCAGGGTTTACGGGCGTCACCTGGCAATGGATTCGCGCCGAACGAAATTTCGTGGAGGCTGAACGCCAGAGAAAGCTTGCGGAGGATTTCTTCAAGCAGGGCCGTGATGCCGTCGATCTATTCTTCAATCAGCTCGGGGCAGAGAAACTTGGGGAGATTCCAGGAATTCAACCTCTGCGCCGGACGCTTCTCGAATCCGCAGTAAATTACTATCAAAACTTTCTCGATCATTATCCGGAGAATCGTCAAGCACAAGCCGAGATGGCCATGTACCATTCCCGAATTGGCGATCTCATCAGGGACAATGGATCGAAAGAGGAGGCTATTCAAGCCTACACAAAGGCTCTAAATCTCTGGAAGTCTCTCACCCAAAACGACCCTCGCAATTTTGATTACGCCGTGGAGTTCGGAACTACTCATAATAAGATTGGTCTTGTTCAAGTCGAATTGGGACAGAAAAAGGAGGCGATTCGTTCTCATGAGACAGCTGTCGAGATACAAGAAAAGGCGCTTAAGCAAAATTCGAATTCACCACTCCTCGAAATGGAGGTTTCCTCCACCTACCTCTATCTGGCCGAATCTCAAGCCAGCGAACATTCTCTCGATGCAATGGCCTCCGTGAAAAGGGCAATCGAGCTCAGGGCCCACATCATGAAAACGGATCATTCGATTGCCACCCAAACAGCCCTTTCTGACGCGTACCAAGCCTTGGCCAGACTCGAGATCGCAAAGGGTCAACTCAATGAGGCTCTTTCGACATACAATCGATCGAAAGGCATTCAAGAGGGCCTTTTGCAAGAGTCTCCCTCTAGTCCCGTGGTGCTCGAAACGCTGGGGAAAACAATCCTAGGCATGGCAATGATCCTTCAGACGCAATCCCAGTTTTCTAATTCCCTACAATACCTCGAACGAGCTATCAGCATCCAGAAGGAACTTCTCACTTTGAATCCAAGGAAAATGCACTATCACCGTGATCTTTCCCTTCTTTTTAATCATGCGGCGAACATTCAAAGAAAAATCGGAAACACAGAGGCCGGCTTACGTTTCAGGCGCGCTGAAATAGAAATTCTTGAAACGCTGTCTCACGAAAACGCCACGGTAATGACCTACCAACAGAGCCTCTCCAATACCTATAAGAATCTAGCTTTCGATCTGGCCGCCGCGAATAAATATACAGAGGGATTGAATGCTCTCCACCGGGCGGAAAAACTTGTCGAAAAGTTGGTAAGCAGCCAGCCTAGCGTGGTTGAGTATCAGGATCTCTCGGCCACGGTCCATGAGGCGATGGGCAATATTCTGAAACGAGCCCAGAGAAACTCCGAGGCCGTATTTCATATAGCAAAAGCAAAGACGATCCGGGCAGGTCTGGCAGCGGGGGAGAGCAGAAAACCTGCCGATGCAAATTAAAAATAGCCTGATGTGAACGCGCATCACTTCAAGTAGCTAAAGTATTTCTTAGCAGAGATTCGAAGGCCGATGGCCTGGATGAGCCCTTTTTCAATGAGAGTCTTTTCCCAGTCGAATATCTTCTTTAAGGCCAGGCTCCCGTTTGGAAATCCCTCGCAGCTATGGACAAAATATCGATATAGGTAAGGAGTCTTGCTGGAATGCAGGTTTCCAAATCGCCTTTCCATCGCCCCAAGCATTGCTTTCTGCGTGTGGAGAGGGGGAGTGTGCTCGTGTTCAATCTTCCAGCGCTCCATTCCGGTTTTTTCTTCTCCTGGGGGATTTCCTGCCATCGAGTACACGATATCTCGAATATGATAAAACCAGTCGGCCGTTTTTTCATCCATTTGTTCGATCGCAAAGTCCTCAATGAGAATTCGCCCTCTTTCCCCAAGAAGCGTTTTAGCCTTATTCATCGCAGCATCTAGAAGATGAATGTGGTGTAGGGAATGGGTGAATAAGGCAGCGTCGAAATTTTCTTTGGATTCGAAGTGCAGAATATCCGCTACTTCAGCTTGAGCTCCATTGCGCTTTGCGGCCTCTATTTTTTCGGGGGAGATATCGATTCCAATGACCTGGTACCCTTCCTTCATCAGCTGCGTAGCGAGGCGCCCATCGCCGCATCCTACTTCTAGAATTTTGGCATTGGGGGAGAGGAATTCTTTTACGAATTCGACCGTATGGCTCAAAGCAATCGGAGTGTCCATTTTGAAAGCTATTATCATTGTTATCGCGTTTACAAGGCAAGTTGGTTTAACTTCCGGTCCGCGATAAAATGCCCGAGTGACACTTACACAATATGAAGAGAAAAAAAGGGAGCGACTTCACGCTGCCTGGTCGCCGCGTCGGATATGCGTGAATTGCCGTAAACCGGTTGCCTTATGCTTTTGCTCTTTACTGCGTCCTTTCGAATCCAAGCCGGAGTTTGTCATTCTCATTCACCGCGACGAGATTTTGAAAAGCGTGGCAACTGGGCGGATGTCCCATCTTTCCCTTACAAACTCCCTTTTTTTTAAGGGAACGGATTTCACGCACCATGAGGGAGTTAATAAAATTATCCACGATCCAAATATCTTCCCGGTGCTCCTCTATCCGTCGTTTGGAGCCACGAATTTGAGCGAGTTGTCTTCGGAGAAGCGCTCGGCTTTTTTCCCAAGCGATAAACGTTTGGTGCTCTTCATAATTGATGCGACGTGGGGCGTTTCAAAGCGGATGCGCCGTCTCAGCCAAAACTTGGCGTCCCTTCCTGCGGTCTGTTTCACGCCTCCTTCAAAATCTCGATTCATCGTTCGGCGACAGCCACATCCCAAGTGCTATTCTACGATTGAGTCGATTCACCACATCATTGAACTATTCAATGAGGGAGGGGAAACCCGCCACCGGAATCTAATCGACATTTTGGATGTGATGGTGGCGCAGCAGCTTTTTTTCGAGAACGAGACTAGACAGCGCCGAAGAGCGTGTCGCTAATGCATTAATCCCACGACTCACATGTGTTTAGCCACTGTGGGGTGCTTTTGGCATCCTGCTTCGTCCTCCTCCTTCGGCTACTCAACGCCCAATGAGGGCGCCTCCGTTGCCTCAGTCGTGCGTCCTCGCAGGCTACCAAAACCCCCTCGTAGATTGACTAAACACAAGTGAGTCGTGGGATTAAAAGCGGTTACATTCAAAAGGTGACTCGCCTATGATGGATGTCTCATTTCGAATTGTATGGGTAAAACTACAAAGGTCTTGGCTCTTCTCCTATCTTGCTTCGTGGTCGTAGCAACGTTCTTCAGGCTTCGCTTTGGCGTGGACTTCACCGATGAAGCTTTCGCACTCGCGATTCCTTATCGCTTTCTTCTTGGCGATAAACCTTTTGTAGATGATTGGACTCTCAATCAAACGGTCGGGTTATTCCTCTACCCTATGGTACGCGCTTATCGGGCGGCGACCGGTGGAATCGAAGGGTTAATTCTTTTTTCTCGCTATATTTACTTCGCTTTGAGTGCCTCATTGGCCGCTGTTGCGTATTTCACTTTCCGATCGCAATTGGGCTGGGCGTTAGCACTGTTGATAGCGGCTTCTTATTTGGCGTTCATTCCATTTCAAATCCCGAATCTCAATTACTACTCTTTAGGCGTGGGCCTCTACAGCGCAGGGATCTTATTTGCTCTGCCCTCGGTCCTTTCGGAAGAAAAAAACAAAAAACCTCTCGTTTGCGGTGTGCTCCATGGGTTTGCTGCGATAGCTCACCCTGCCTTGAGTTTAGCGGTACTCTTTTATTTGGCCTGCCTCAGCGCCAAGGAATTTCGTAGACTAGCCCTGCCGTATTTTATCGGGGTGATAGTCGTGGCCACCCCCGCCTTAATCTATTTTGCTGGAAACTTTTCAGCTGTTCATCATGTGTTTTTATTCACGTTAAACAAGTATTCCGTGAGCCCAGAGTACAGGCTGGGGAGCCAAATATTTTTTCGTTACATGGGGCAACTTCTTTACACGGGGATCACACCACTGCTTGTGATATCTAGTTGGCTTCTTCTCCCGCTTCTAAGGAGAAGGGCAATGATCGTTATTCTTCCTTTGATGACGATTGCGACTCATTTGGTGGCGATGATGCATTTGCCCGTTGTTATAGATGGGATTGGGCGACATTTTTACCTTCTCTATTTGGCTTTAGTCGCACCTTGTTTACTCTTTTTTCTATTTCTCCGATCTTCTAAGGAAGAGTTTAATTTTGCCAAAAGTCTGTTCGCATTCGTTTGGGTTCCCTCCGTTTT
>JAHFAF010000306.1 GCA_023250715.1 Pseudobdellovibrionaceae bacterium
CCCCCATTCATTTTCGGCACCGACCAGAAATTAATTTTCACTAAATTGCTGCTTAAATCAGCGCCGCCGCTCCTGAAAGGAAAATTGAATTTGCCTGTCTCACTGAAAAGACTTGCCCAGCCGCCGGGAACCGCAAGATCAATGAGAACGGGATCGATGGTGTTAGGGCGGTTTCCTTCCGGATCCCCTTGCGAATCTTGATAGCTCGGCACAATGGACTCGGCGTCGTACCACATCGTCTCTGAATTATGCAGAATGGTGTGAAGCTCTTCGTCCCATACACTGGGTAACAATGCCTTGTACTGCGCCGCTTTCGCTGGAGGCATGATGTCGATGGAAGACGCAAGTGCAGGCGTAGCAAGAATGCAAACAAGCGCGTAAAAAAGATGGCGCATAGCCCCCCCAATCTTCATTATGAAAGGGAAACAAACGGCCAAGCCAATCGCGGGAATTTCGCTTTAACAGGTGTAAAGGCCTAGAGAAAAAGAAGCCTCTGCCCCTCGGAAGATTGATACATTAACTTTCCGTCGTGACCGACCCCTGGAACCACCACTCTTTGCAGTTTTTTCGGATTTAGAAATCCCACGAGATAATCGAAATACAGAGTCCCGCGCTCGAAACGGTTCTTACCTTCCGCCATGGCTTCACAACTCTGATCGAGAAGCTCCGTCTCAGTGTCATTCTCACCCTGAAAGATCGTGATATCGCGGCTCCGAACATTCTCCCGGGCGCGTTCTGCAGAAACTCCGGAAAAATACATATTCGGCTTTTCCAGGCCGTAGGGATACTCATTGAAGCCCTTGCAATCGACTACAGGACGAGGTCTCTCTTCGTTCAAGAAGAGAAAACTCGAAGGATTAGCGATAACGAATCGCCATTCGAAGGAAGGAAGTCTCTCCGGCATCTGAGTCCCCGCCGAATAGCGGCTAGTGAATTGCCCGCCCGCCGAATGCCCAGTCACCGTAATGCGTTTCAAATTCGGAAAATATTTTGGAAGCTCTGCAAGGGCTCCATCCACGACAGTGAACGAACTCAAAGTGTCCGGATAGGTAAGTGCGTTCGCCCCAGTTTTCCAATCCCCCTCTAACCAAAAAAGCTCATTCACTTCCGCCTTATCCCCTTCATTCTTGAAGTGAGGAGCGAGAATCAAAGTGCGCCCCGCAGCTCCCTCCTTTTCCGCGGACTCCACCGTCCAGTCGAAATAGTCCTTAGCGTTTCTCAAGATCCCATGCACCACTACGACGATGGCTTCGATTGTTTCGTTTTTCTCCGTGAGCGGGTGATTAGCGTGAAATGTGAGGCCTTGAGATTTACCCAGCTTCAGAAATTCTTCCGCACCGAAACAGGGAAGTGAAAGGACTAAGAAAAATAGTAGGTTACGCATAGAGGAAGTTCTAACAACTCGAGTTAACTTTTGTCTACTCTCCTTTACCAGAGCCTTTGACCACCTGCGCTGCAATGCATAAAACCTTCGTCATTGGGAGGGGTTATGAAACAAACCTTATTTGTTCTATTAGCGCTTGTATTTTCATCCACTGGCTTCGCCAAGCAAATCGACTGCAAGGCCCGCATCAATGCGGTCCGCGCAGACTTGCATGCATTGGGTGAATTGATGGACTCGAGCCCGGATTACACAAAAACCAAATCCAATAAGCCGTTGGAAATGGTGAAGGAATATATTGAGAAAAAATATCCCGGTGAGGAATACACGTTCGAAGAAAACGCGAAGGACGTCGATGACTCTGCGGTAGCCGGCACCTGTTCGGCGAGCGTTGGGATTAGCCTCATTCAGGGAACGGCCGACACCTGGTACAACGAAGATGGCGAGGGAAAAGATAAGTCGAAGGTGATCGAAAAGGCTGCCGAAAGACTGCGACGTCACAAGTTGCCCTTCGGTTTCGAGGGCGGAGCTCAAGGCTGGGGCGGATCGCCCGCGAGCTACGTTCTTTTGCTCGATACGGAATGTAAGGCGGTCCACAGCTTCTTCTTGGGAATTTCCCACGATTAATCGCCGAATTTGCGAGCCCGAAGGCCGAAGCAAGCTCATCGACTCGACCTTCGTCCGATGAGACTGCTTCGCTACCGCTCGCAGACACACGTACTTGCGAGCCCGAAGGGCGAAGCAAGCTCATCGACTCGACCTTCGTCCGATGAGACTGCTTCGCTACCGCTCGCAGACACACGTACTTGCGAGCCCGAAGGGCGAAGCAAGCTCATCGACTCGACCTTCGTCCGATGAGACTGCTTCGCTACCGCTCGCAGACACACGTACTTGCGAGCCCGAAGGGCGAAGCAATCTCACTGCCCGGAGTTCTATCCAATGAGATTGCGTCGTCGCCCTGAAGGACTCCTCGCAAATTCAGTGGAGCCATTTTGTCTCGGGGCCGGAAGGATAGTCTCCTTTTGGCCCCTTTTTTTTTGCCCTGTGAGCTTAATTTTGCACGGCATACGCGTTGCTATACAGGAGGAGGTTTTATGCGGTTCGTGGGCTTGATTCTCTTAGTGGTGACTGCGGCAGCGAGGGCGGATCTATCCGCCAAGACCGATGTCTCCAGATACCAAGGCGACAGACGGGTAAGCACAAACCACGTGGCGGGTTCCCAGATCGAAGGTTCGTGGGGCGAGGCCTTTATCGATTTTGCGCAATTTGTCTACCACGTACGCCAGGCACTCGACGGAAGTCCGGTCGATGGGTACGAGGCTTACCAAGAATTTAATCAATTCCTCGATGCCGCTAGCGACAAGGCCGCGGCGGAAGAGGGCTTTGTGACTTACTACCAAGGCACCTTGGCGAACCACTTAATTCTAACCTTCAAGGTGGATTCCGATGACGATCCGATTGGAACGTTGAAAGCCGTCACGCCTCGAAGCATGTCCCGTACTTCTATCTCGGGCATTGGCTCGAAGCATGGCAAAGCGGACGTTCATCTCTATCCGGAAGGAGTGGCGCCGGGCCAATATCCTGTTGTTTTCTACACTAAAGAAACTGACTGCAATCTTTGTCTGAGCATCGTGCACACCGCCTTCGTGAAAGTGAAGCCGAAACCAGAAACCTGCGGTCCACTCCCTTTGGCGTGCCGGGCGCCTACTCAAGAAGTGGACAATTTGGAGACGGCAATCCGAACCGCATACGATCGCAAGCAGCAGATTTTAAGCTCGTCCGGATCTTCGGCGGCCACTCATCGCGCCATGGAATTCATCAAGGGCCGCATGAGAATTTGTTTAAAGGCCTCCGGAGGGCGCGAACCACAGTACTCCGATTGTGAAAGCCGCATTCCCGATATGGAAGGGCTCTGCAGCCGAAACGCTTTTGGTGTTTCGAGCGATTCGCTTTGCCGGAATCTCGCGATGGCCAACGACCAGATTGCGAACCTCCAAGCGCGATTGAAAACCGTGAGCGCTATTCTCGGCAGCATGGATTGCTGCCACGGCGGAGGAGTGGGACCTGGGCCCCTTCCCTTCCCTCGGCCTGTCATTTTGGTTCCGCCCAGAGTTAATTAGAATACTCATAGTCCTCGATAGTAATTTTAATGGGATAGAGGCCGTGGAAGTGGATTTCATAATCATTGTTCCAGCCTCCATGTGCCGTGGAGACATCGGCCTGATGCCAGGCAACCATCTGAAAACTAAATAGGATGGCCTTTCCGCGTTCGACCCCATCATTTAAAAAAACAGAATCTGTGACATACGTCATGGTGCTGTTGTGGTCACCGACACCCCAAGAATAATAGATTTGCGTGGGCGAAAGGATTGATTTTCCGCTCGCCACGTCCCTCGCAGCGTCCATTTTCAGAATGCCGACTGCGTTCTGCCCCAGGACTCGCAGGGCGGAGCTCACATTTACACGCAAAAAATTTCCCTTCGGCACGTAGGAGATGGAGCCGATTAGCTTTGGTCCCGGTGGCATTCCGGGATCGGAACCGTGGTGGGAGATTCCACCGGTAAGTTCCACATCCGTAGAGCCCACGGCGAAATTGGCCATTCCCCGTAAAATATATATCCCATTTCCTCCACTCGAGGGGGACGCACAAGGACGAAATGTCGCCGGGTATAGCTTTGCCCGATGGGAATTCCAATCCAAGACCGTTTTCGTGAGAGGATCTTGGCGAAATTCCTTCGGGTTTATAGAAGTATCGAAATTGTTACTCGCAGGGTTTCTCGGTGATGCGGCCCGGATGTCGAGTCCAGTCGTGGTACATTTGGCGCGCACGAACCATTCCCCGAAAGAAGATCCGACATCCGCGATAAGGGGGTTCCCACGACCATCCTTTACGACGATATATTGCCCATCGCAGTCGCTTAAAGACGTAATCCCCGCAAGCGTTTGGTCGCACGACATCGCGCGATCGAGCGCGGCCTTTAACAAAGCGGAGTCCAATCGCATTTCCGTACTCTTTTGTCCCTTCATGAGAACATTAAGAAGTGAAACAAGGAAATAGGAGCCCATTACACTGATGGTCATTGCAATAATTACTTCAACTAGCGTTAGGCCTTTAATCGATTTCATTTTTGACCAAATGCTTATTCCCCCCTTCGAAGAGTCTTTGATTTCAGCGGGCCTGGCCTCTCGGACTCTTTCGAAGGGGGGAAACCTGCCCAAAGGGGGCGGCTACTCTCTCTATTGATTAAGACGCAAGGGTTTTCATCCGGGGATCATGGACGGGACTAGGCGGCAACTTGAAGGGCGCGGGCAAGCCATAACTTCGCTTTTGCCCACTCTCTTTTCACAGTACCGGTGGAAGTGTCTAAAATATCGGCAATCTCTTCTACGGAAAAACCAGAGAAGCATTTGAGCTCCACAATTTTTACCAATCGGGGATCCAGTTTTCCGAGCTCTTTCAGTGCCTCATCGAGGATCAAAATATCGACTCCATGCTCCGGCGCGGGTGAGTTTTCATCGAGAGCAACATGCACGGGATTCACTCCCCGCTTCCCGGCTTTTCTTTTGCGTGCATGATCGATCAATATCCGCCGCATGGCTGTGGAAGCGAGGCAAAAAAACTGAGCACGGCTTTCAGCCCCAATTTCTTTTGCCTGCATCAATCGCATAAAAAGTTCACTTACGAGCTCTGTGGACTGAATGGACTTTTGACTATTCTTCTTAAGATGGCTCCTTGCGAGAATTCTTAGGCGCTGAAAAACAAGCTCCGCCAATTCTCCCATAGCTGCGCCGTCCCCTTTTTGATGACGACGCAAAAGAATCGTGATGCTGGAGGTCTTCTTTTCCATGGCTCTGTTTCTCTTCGGTACATCGCAGCGAAAACTTGAGTAAAATACCCACGAGCCCCCACACGGATTGACACATATTATAATATGCGTATTATATTACTGATGTTCGGATCCATTATTCGAGATCGAAGAACCGGCTTGGGCCTTTCCCAGGTTGCCTTGAGCCACCTTTCTGGCGTAAGCCTGCCCACGATTCAGAACATTGAGCTCGGAAAAGCGAATCCTTCCCATTCCACTCTTGAGGGCCTTTGCAGGACGTTAAATATAGAAATCCATTTTC
>JAHFAF010000036.1 GCA_023250715.1 Pseudobdellovibrionaceae bacterium
AGGCATCTGCCAAGTGTTGAAGGGTTGGCTAAAAAATCCGCGCTTTAAATCGGAATTTAAAGCCGCCAAAGTGAAAGACTTTCATCGACCCGGAAAATCTTTTCTCTTTGCGGCTTGGATTTTAGCGGATTTGAAAAATCGCATTACAAAGGGCTCACTTCCCTACTGGTCCTATTACAATGCGACCCGCTTTCACAATCGCTTTAAGTATTTCCTCTCTGTGAATAAATATGTGGCCCTTCTGAAAGACAAAGAGCACCTCTTTGACGATAAAGCAGTGGCGGCCGATCCCGAGCCCGTGCCGATTGAAGTGGAAGCCAACCGAGCTCCCGCACCCTTGGCCGTTCGCACGAAGGCCTCGATTGAAAATTTGAAGCCGAAGGAAGCCTCCATGCTTCCGGTAGCCAGAGTTTCACGGTGGATACCCGACGCCTTGAAACGTATCCGCTCCATGGCTCAAAGCAAACCCACGGACGAAAAAGTCCAAGATTAATTTAAAAACGGATTGTGTCGCTTCTCATGCCCGATGCGCGTGCTTGGCCCGTGGCCGGGGTGAACCTCGAGCTCGTCTTCCAACACGAATAATCGGTCTTTGATCGATTTTATGAGCGTTCTCTGGTCCCCGCCCCAAAGGTCCGAGCGGCCAACGCTTTCGTGGAAGAGCGTATCGCCTGAAAAAACGTCTTCTTTCCCCTGAAGCGATTTAAAACAGATACTGCCAGGACTGTGGCCAGGCGTGTGAAGCACCTGAAGCTTGTAATCACCGAAGGTAAGAATCTCCTCATCGGACAAGCGCTTTTCAACGGCGGGTGCTGGCGCGAACTCCATCCCAAACATTTTTCCCTGCATCGGAAGTTGATTGTAAATGGCCTCATCCGCGGCATGCAGACACGGCGGCACTCTCCATTGGGAGTAGAGCCCACTCGTAGCCCCGATATGATCGAAGTGCGCATGAGTGTGGAGCAGGTATTTGACTTTAAGCCCCGCCTCCTCCACCCAAGCCTGAATCCGATCCGGCTCATCCCCCGGATCGATGAGAACAGCTTCTTTCGTTTTTTCGCATCCAAGCAGGATGCAGTTACATTGCAACGGGCCTACAACGAGCGTCTTATGAATCACTTGAGGTCCTCTCTCATTCTAGATAGACCTATACCATGAAAAAAGCCGTCATTCTCATTGCTGATTACTATCAAGACTTGGAAGTTTGGTACCCCCTACTTCGATTGAGAGAAGCGGGATGGTCGGTCGTTACGGCCGGCGTCGAAAAGAAAAAGGACTACGTAGGAAAGAATGGATATCCCCTAAAGGCCGACACCCACATTGATGAAATTCGCTCGAGCGATTACGATGCCGTCATCGTCCCCGGAGGTTGGGCGCCCGATTACATCCGCCGTTATCCAAAAGCCTTGCAAATTATACGCGACTTGAACGCCTCGAAAAAAATTGTCGCGGCGATTTGTCACGCCGGTTGGGTCTTGTGTTCCGCCGATATTCTAAAAGGCAGAAAGTGCACGAGCTTCTCGGCTATTAAAGACGATATGATAAACGCGGGGGCTCAGTGGAGCGATGAGGAAGTGGTCGTGGACGGGAACTTGATTACATCTCGCACACCGGACGATTTACCCGCTTTCTGCAAATCCATATTATCCGTGGCCACCCATTAGGAACGGCTTGCCGTCATCGACTCTCGATTCGGCGGATATTCCGGAGAAAAAATCGACGGCTAGGTTCTTAAGTTCGTCGATGTCATGAGTAGCAAAGATCTTCGCCCGAAAGGGTGAAGAGTAGGGATAGCCTGCCGCATACCACGCCAGGAATTTCTTCAAAGTTAAGTAGGCTCGCGCAGCCCCCTTCTTTTCTATCGCAATTTCGAAATGGCGATCGATGAGCTTCAACAAATTGAAATCAGGTTCCTCTCCCAAAAGCTCGCGAAAGATCCAAGGATTTTTCAAAGCCCCGCGGCCAATCATCACAGCATGGGCGTAACCTTTTTCTAATTTTTCTCGTGCTTGAGCGGCGGTCACTAGATCTCCATTCCCGATAATAGGAATGGAGCTTGCCCAGGCGACTTTTCGGATGAGTTCCCAATCTGCCAGGCCGCTGTATCCCTGCGCCCGCGTACGACCGTGAATCGCCACCCAACTCACCCCCGACTCCGCGGCGACACGAGCCACTTCCAAAACATTGCGAGATTCCTCGTCCCAACCCGTTCGCACCTTAATCGTAAGCGGAATGCGAAGTACTGCCTTCATGCTCGAAAGAAGCTTTCCGAGCTGCACGGGGTCCTTTAACCAAGCGGCACCGCCGCCATCGCACACGACCTTCTTCACCGGGCAACCGAAATTGATATCGACAAAATCCGCACCCGCGCCTTGAACGATGCGCGCGGCTTCCGACATTGTCTTGATGTCGTGCCCGAAGATCTGAATGCCCACGGGGCGCTCGGCCTCCGAATACTCCATGAGCTCCAATGTTTTCTTCCCCCCCCGCACTAACCCTTCCGCCGAAAGGAGCTCAGAAATCACCACCTGTGCCCCCATTTCGCGGATAAGGGAGCGAAAAACGGTGTCGGAAATCCCCGCCATCGGAGCCATTAAATGGCGCACCTCGCCAAATCGATCGCGAAAAAGGGTAATTGGAGGAAGGGGTAAGGCCATGAGAAGGCCCTTAAACTACTCTTTTCACAGGGTATCCACAATTTTCTTTGATCTTTGATAATTCTTTATGCTACGCGTTATGCATGGGCGGATGGAACACTTGGCACACTGGAGGAGAAGATGTTTGGACGAGGTCTCGTACCGTTTCTATTGGTCTGCGCTAGCGGCTTTGCGTTGCCGGAAGCCTACTTGTCCCTGACCGTGGTGTCAGGTTCCTCCCCGGATACCTACGTTTCCCAACCTACGAAATGCTTGATTCCCCTGGTGGATGCGAAACTCATCAACAAGGTAAAAGCGGCGGCCGGAGGGAAGCAGACCTTTCAATCGCCCGGTGCCGTTGTCCCTGACATCAAGTACTCCGCCTTTTTGAAGAAGCGCGAAATCATTCTCGAGCGGCACAATGAGCTGGGATCTACTTTCAACGAGAGCCCCGACGCACAGGAGCTACAAGATCTCGTCTTTGAACTTTGCCAGGAGTAATGTCCTTGGCGTGATCGAAGTTAGAAAATCCAAAGACCGGGGCGCTTTCAATCACGGGTGGCTTCGGACGTACCATACTTTTTCCTTTGCGGATTATCACGATCCCAAGTTCATGGGCTTTCACTCCCTTCGTGTTATTAACGAGGATTTTGTGGAGCCCTCGAAGGGTTTTCCCACCCATTCTCATCGAGACATGGAAATTATCACCTATATCCTCGAAGGCGCTCTCGAGCATAAGGACAGCATGGGAAATACATCCACCATTCTGCCGGGTGAAGTGCAGCGGATGACGGCCGGTAGTGGTGTCACCCACAGCGAATTCAATGCCTCTTCGAAAGAGGCAGTGCACCTCTTGCAGATTTGGATTTTGCCCGAGAAACGCGGCCTCCCTCCGAGCTATGAACAGAAAAAATTCTCGGCTGCGGAAAAAGTGGGGGCGTTCAGGTTAGTCGCCTCTCCTAATGGCCGCGACGCTAGCGTCGCGATCCACCAGGATGTTCAAGTTTTCGCGGCAACCCTGGGAGTGTCGCAAAAGCTCGATTATGTAAACCGCACTCCCCGCGCAACTTGGCTTCAGGTGGCACGCGGCAAGCTTTCCCTGAATGAGTTCCCTCTCGAAGCGGGCGATGGCGTCGCTATTTCAGAGTCGGAAACCCTCAAATTTTCCCACGGAGAAGGGGCGGAGATTCTGCTCTTTGACCTGCCTAAAGCCTGATCGCTAGATCTCCTGGCAATTCAAAGTATAGTTTTTCGTCTTGCCGTTTTTCTCAACTTTTAAGCGAACTCTGAAGCCATCTACCATTTTCAGGAAGAAATGTTCGGGCTGAATATAAACCACATGGGTACCTTTCACTTCCGCCGGCAGCAAGAACGGAACGGCGTCCTTCCATTCAGCGGACGAAGCACTGTAATCCCAGTTGGGAGTCACCGTGGCTTCGCCGCTGATGATTTCACCATTGCCGGTACCGTCTCCATGATCAGTGAGTTCGCCGATTCCCACTCGTCGGAAGATTACCTGGTGCTTACCGTTATCCTTTGTCAGCTCGGCCTCCTCGATGATGATTCCCCTCTTCTTTGTCGTGTCGGGCTCCTGACAGTAGATCGTCTTCACGTGCTTTGTAGCAAAGCCCTGACCGGGAACGAGAATACAAGCCAGAATCAATAGGGTTATTTTCATTTCTTCTCCTTGAATGTTGTAACAACTACCCAGGTTTAGAGGCCCAGAAGTAACACTGCGTCGCATTATATTGGAACTGGTAGGGGAATTATGTGAAGACGGTGAATAACAGCTAGTGAATCCCAAGACCGGTTACCGTCTCCTTCTTGCGGCTAAAAGTTGAAGGCGAAGAGAATTCATCTCGTTGAGCAAGATCCTAGATTGATTTCCCAATGCGGTGGCTTCATTGAATCGGTAGAGACTACTTGCGATACGCCTAACCCTATTCGTTTCTGAAAATCTTCCACGCAATATTTCAAGCTGGCTTTCAAGTCGCTCCACTTCTCCCGGGCCGACGGAAGGGGCGGATGGCCGATTCGGAAAAGGCGTAAAATCTCCCCCTGTCGATGGCCTCGGCACCTCGACTTGGGATGGGACGTGACCAGAAATACCGGGGCCTCCCGAAGCGGATGGCCGAGATCCCAACAAACTATTAAATTCAGCATTCATTCGCTGTTGCGAAAAAAGGTCTCGGTTATTGTTTGCCCGAGTGGCCCCTATCCAGAAAGTAAACGCATTCAGACGAGCAGAGTCAGGAATCGACTGTTCGAGTATAGAGGAAGCATAGGCCGTTTCAGGGCCAGAAAGATCGCTGTACACGCCTGATCGAAGGGCGTTTGTTATATTTAATCTTTGGGTCGGGTCCGACACCTGCTGCAAAATGAGAGCGTTAATTTGATTCTGTTCCTCCGACGTAAGGCTTTCTAATCTACCTTCAGTGGTGATCCCTTGGGCTGGGGAAGGAGTGGCATTCGCGGTTTCCTCCCCGATTTTATTTGTATTCAACTCGACGCATTTTTCGAGCGATGTTTCCGTCGACGCACCTCCGCCGCACGCATGCGCCGAATTCGGAATGTTTAGGAAAAATAGACAAAGACAACCGTGAGCACAGAAAGTCTTCATAAGCCCCCCAAGAAATCCCTTAGATATATTCAAGTGCAACGCTCATTCCAGTTTTTTTCCGTCGTAACTCATGGATTCCTTTCGATCAGAAACGGCGGCCAAAAGGGAGGGTTTCAATTCCTACACAAAGGACCACGCCACCTGTCGTTTTGGTGGAGACTGGCCATAGGGAGCAAAACACTGGTTAAGTGATCTACGGAAAAACGCGTACACTACTCGAGATCATATCCGAGCCAATTGGAGGGGTCCGATAGCCGTACCCTTGCACACCATGATTACCATGCGGACCCGCCCAATATCTGATCGCTTTACGATTCTCTCAACGCATTTGTGAAGGGGGGGGATGTATTCCCCTGCCCAGAATACACCCCTGAATTCAACCGGTATTCAGGCGAGTTCTTTGCATTTCATAGAGGGGTTTAGGGGGGAAAATGCATCGTTTACTCATTCTATTCTGTTTCTTTTCATTCACTGTAATTGCCGTTCCTCCCCCACCCGTAAAGCACCTCACCCCAGAACAAGAGGCCATTCTTAAGGGTAATTTAAAACGTCTTGATGACCTGAAGAGGCGATTAGGGGAGAAGATGGCCGAGCAACGTCCGGCCCCCCTATTCAAATTCCCTTGTGAGGACGAGCTCGACCTCGCGAAAGCCGCACTCCCCATCATCGTCATCAACGGGGAAAGGCACTACACACCCGCTTCGATTGTGAAACGTAAGGAACTCAAGGAAAAGGCGGACCGAGGGGAATGTGTCCTCACGGCGGAAGGGCTCTATTGCCGAGGCGCCGAAAAGCCCCAAATGGAGATTTTAGAGGGCGTGAAAGACTACGAAGGTGTACTGGGCTTTGACGATCCCTTTACGCACGGACTTACCTCCCTTTTCATTGCATTCGAAAATATGGAAGGAAAAGCAGAGGAACGAACGAACGGAACTATGGGGATTTTGGAGGCCATCACCGTGAATGAGTATGCGAAAGAGGCGTTTGATTTGCTTCAAAAGGATTTTCCGCCAGAGTTTCTAGAAAAAAGTGACCCTTCGGAGAAAAAAATCGTCGACCTTTTTGCTTTGATGAGTAAAGGAAGTTTCAAAGACGCGCAGCAACGCCTCTTGGATCTCAATTTCAAGCACCCGATCATTACCGATCGAACAGCAGTCAAAGGGGTATTAAAGAAATGGATTCGAAGCTACGCGAAGCTCGCAGTTAACAAATACAAAAAAGAAAAATTTGTTCCTGAGGGGCTCGTGGAAGACATCGATAAATACCTCGATGGGTCGGATCGCAATACGGCATTTGAAAAAGTTGCACTGACTTGGCGAAATCAATTCATGGCCGCTAATATAGCGGAAAACTACTGCAAGGAAGCACTGAAGCCCGGAAAGGAAGGGGTTCCCCTGGAAGTGATCACGGGCGATTCCCATGTAGATGGCCTTGCAGATTTGTTGTCTCGAATGTCCGGCGGAAGAATTAAAATAGAAAAGAAAAGGGTACCGATTGCACAGGGGACCCGGGAAATCCTGGATTCCCTAGAGGAGGCACGAAAACTTCTCGAAGCGCTCCGATCGGGCCCGCCCTCGGACAGACGCCCAGGACAGACGGGAGAACTCCCGGGCATCGGAGAAGAACCGCCGCCGCCAATACAGTATAACTTTTCCAAACCGCCTTTTTACGGGTCTCCTCCCGGGGAAGGGGGAGAAGGCTCAGGAGCGGCGGAAGAAACTTTGCCGGTGGAAAAACCTCGAACGTCATTGCAAGGAACGAAGTGACGAAGTGACATTAGAGGCTTTTGCGGGCGTACTGGGAGATGTCGTACTTCCACACCGGAAGGCCGCAGAAACGATCGCCTTCGGAGCAGTAGGGTTTCACGCCGGCGCGTAAGCGCAGGTAGCAAGGGGCTCTTAAGTGCTCTCCTAGCTTCGGAAATAGGGCCCGGACTTGAGCGACTTCATCTAGAGTCGCGCGAAAAATTTCCTCTTGAGCGTTGTAACAAGCGCGCAACTTCCACTTATGTTGATAAGCTTGCAGATCTCCGGTCGAAACCATGCGAATGGAAAACGCATTGGGGAGCAGATAGAAAGCATATTGCTCGGAAACGCCCATTTCTAATAAGCGATTCACAGCACTAAATGAGTTCTCCATGCTCTTCGTATAAATTGCAGCGGCTTCTTCTGACTGCGTGATTCCAAAAGGCGTGATGTAATCAGGCTTCCCCGAGTAATGAAAATGCAAGAGAGGACGGCTCGCCATCACCATCCGGTGCCGTTGGTCTTGCGAGTCGGCCGTATGGCTGAGTTTTTTGTAAAAAGTAAAGTGCACGTGGTGAAGTAATTGGCTCAAACGATCGAGCACACCCACATTTAAAGTATCAGCAAGTGTCGGGTTTTCCTTTGGATCGAGTAAGAGATCCAATGCCTGCGAATCGGAAAGGTCGGCCCTTGTTTGCCCTAGAGCGATGCGTGTAGCTTCCGCAAGCGTTGTCTCGGCGTCATGGCTGTAGCTTACAAGCTTAGAGACTCTGCCCTCCAGCTTCTTATCAAAATCATCGATAAAATTGGGAGAGGCTTTTTTAAATTGACTCACAAGTTGGTACTCAAGAGTCTCTTCGAGAGGGATCGGATCCTGAAGTTCTTTATCGAACAAAGGATCGATCTCGCGCACCCGTTGCAACATCAAATCGACGACAATTTTTTGTTCTTCTGGTGTTTCAAATAGCGCGCATAGCTTCTTGTACCGAAGCAAAGTCAACGCACTCACCGTGTGGTAGAGATAGGCTGTCGTCCCCACTCCCAGCACATAGCGCGCAACCTCAAAGGCCCGCTTATCCACCGCCCCCATCCACTTCTCGGGCTGTTTCGATCGGGCCTTGAACCTTTCGAAAAAATCGGCGGACAAAGGCTTTCGTAGTAAGTCTATGAGTTTCTCGTACGCCGCCGTTTGAGAGTCTACCGTATCGCCAAATACCTTCGCGGCAGGCTCCGGCAAAGGCGGCATCAAGAAACTTCCCCGTTTCACGCGCACATAACGTTGGCTCACCTGCTCAGAATTGTAAAAAGGGTGGCTATGCAGGAAACTCCAGATGAATTGGCGCGAGACCCCCGAAAGTGAAAAGACAAAGTGTGCATGCTGGCGCGTGGTCAGGTGGCCTGCTTCCAGGGTAGAGCTTGCGATCCTATCTCTCAATGCAATGGATTTCTCGTCTTTGGAAACATCGGCGGGGTAGACGACCCCCTTGCCCGAATAGCAGGTCCGAGCGCTGGCAACGGCCGTCTCATAGGGCTGAGCAACGGCCCCGACGAGCTTTACTTCAATCTGTTGAAATGTCCGAAGCGATTCCATCCGTCTCTTTTCGTTCCTTCGGGTGGGCGGCCTGATAAGATTTCTTTAGCCGCTCAATATCGACTTGGGTGTATTTTTGAGTCGTGACCAAGGAACGATGGCCCAATAACTCCTGAATCTCCCTTAAGCCTGCCCCTCCGGCAAGAAGATGTGTGGCACAAGAATGCCGCAGAGTATGAGGGGTTACTCGACTCCCGACCGGTCCCAGTATTTCCGTAGCAAATTCCCGAAGATTTCTTTGCACAGTGCGGACGGAAACGGCCCCGCCTTCATTATTCAAAAAAAGTGCGGTCTCAGGACCACGTTTTTGAAAGGCCGGCATGGAATCCACGTAATCTCGAAGGGCCTTTTGGCAATGCCTACCAAAAGGAAGAATTCTCTCCTTCGAACCTTTTCCGAACACTCGGATGACTCCCGTCTTAAAGTCCACCTTTTCCTGGGTAAGGCCCGCGAGCTCGGAGACACGAATTCCCGTGGAGTAAAGCAATTCCACAATGGCCTTCATCCGCTTCTCACGCAAAGTATCCGTGGGAATCCCTTCCAGGAGCTTCAGCATCTCATCCGTTTTCAATACCATCGGTAGTTTATCGATTTTTCTGGGAAGAGAAATCAGACGTGCCACGTTTTTATCGAGCCAACCTTCACGGTGTAAAAATTTCAAAAATCCCTTGATGACGGAAAGCCGACGAGCGACGGTAGCACGCTCATACTTTTCCATTTCAAAACTCAAGAACTCTCGAAGGCGTTTTAAGTCCGAGAGTTGCTCTAGATCAAATTTCCCCCCGGAACGATCGAAGAGAAACTTGAACCAATGTCTTAAGTCTATTTCATAATTTGTGAGCGTGTGATGGCTAGAGCCCTTTTCCCCTTTCAGATACTCCATGAATTCTTCGGTCATCTGGGGAAGTTCTGGAACGTGACTCTTATCAAACAGCGTGGGAGAGCTCATTGGATTCGGATTCTCCCGATTCTTTCGACCAATGGCAACCAGTTCGACTTTTCCCACCGCGTTGACCTACAATCGGGTTATGGGAAGGGCCTCGATTTTTCTTCTTATATTGGCGTGGTGCGAAAGCATCCGGGCGGCAAGCCTTCCGACAGGCCTTGGTCCCACGGAAATCGATCATGTCGTAGAAGTCATTGGCACGGGAAGCACTGTCCGATTGCTCCGCTCAGCTGAGCCACTCGAACTTTTTCCGGGAATTAAGCTCGGCCTCGAAATAGCCATCGTTCCCACGCGAGACTTGAACAACATGGGAAACCAGGACGGAAGCCTTCCCGTGGCGATTCCGGTCCCGCGCTTTTATTTCGCGAAGGGCCTATTTTTCAACTTGGAGCTCATTCTCAATTTGTTCCCGGTGAATATCGCGAACTCCCTTTCTACCTTCGGTGGAAGTCTCAAATGGACCTTTTTTAATGAAAATCAAAACTGGCTCCATGGAGCCGCCTTTCTTTCTTTCACCAATATCAGTGGCTTTGAGCGGACCTATTCGGGAAATAACATCGAAATGGGCGGAGTGGTCAGTAAGGACTTTGTGAAGCTGAAGCCCTATATGGGCGGCGGCCTCCTCTTTGCGCGCGGGAATGTTTCTTCGGCCGTCGCACGTACGGCGGATACCAGCGGCGCTCACTCTACCTTGCATTTGTTCGTCGGGGCGGAGGTCGAACTCCCTTTAAGCCTAGGGTTTCAGCTCGATCTGATGAATCTCTCGCCCTCGGGAATCATTTTCTTCGGAGTGAAATTCTAACGCCGCATTTGCGAACGCAGAGAAGCAATCTTCTTACTCGAGGTTTGCTTCGCCTTCGGCTCGCAATGACACCAGTTTATTGACCAACTCGGTAGTGGAAAAACCTGGAACCATCTTCAAGCACTTCACCTGGCCCCCGTGTTTCTCGACCACTGCTTTCTCAGGAAGATCTTCGGGCCGGTAGTCTCCACCTTTTACATGGAAATGGGGTCGCACGATCTCGAGAAAGGCCTCCGGAGTTCCTTCCGGAAAAAGTGTGACGTAGTCGACTGCCTCGAGACCGGCCACTTGGAGAAGTCTGGTATTTTCATCCACCAAGGGACGGCTCGGTCCTTTTATTTTCTTCACCGAAATATCGCTATTAAGACCGCAGATGAGAATACTTCCGAGGCCGCGGGCTTCGCAGAGATAGGCAATATGCCCCCAATGCAAAAGATCGAAACAGCCATTGGTAGTAACAATTTTCTTGCCCGAAGCGTGGAGTTTTTTCACAAGCTCCCCAAGGGACTCTCGCGAAACGATCTTGCTCTCAGGACGTCTAAACATTAGGCCCGGTATAAGCTAGTTCCCGAGAGCCCGTCCAATAGATTTCTTCCATGGAAGCGAATTACTAGGAAAAGAGAGGGGAAGATCGGTGCCACCAAGCCCAGACTCAAGACAATCCGCCGCCATTTTTTCCAGCCTTTTGATCCCTCCCCATAACCAATTCGCATTCCCCAGACCCACATCCCCAGTGTCATATCCATCGCGCCCAAGCAGACGGCGAAATAGGCAAGCCACACGGCCAGAAATTCCAAAAGTGCGAAGCGAATGAAGACGGGTGAGCTGAAGTCCTGCAGAAGGCGCGTTAGAAAAGGATCCTCTCCTTTTGAAAGAATCTGAGAGGTGATTCCCACCGCCACGGCCCAAAGAGAAAGGACAAGAATCTGATCGATAATTCCCGCCTGCAGGCGCCGGAAAAACGAGACAGAGGGCATGGGTGGAGGAATGGCAATCGGAGCCGTCACGGGCTCTTTTTTTTCTTCCACCGGGAAAATATCCGCAGGCTTTATTTTGTCTGCAATTAAAGAATCGACAGGCGGCATCTCATCCGAGTCCAAATCTACTTTAGGCGCACGCATCACCTGCGGCTCTTTGGATTGAGGTGGCCCTACCACCGACTCCACTTTGAGAGGTGGGGGCTCGATCTTTTTCTCTACTACGGGGTCGGGAAGAGGGGCTTCAGCGAAAAGATCTTCACGTTTTTTGGGACTCTCGAGGCCCAAGCCATCCGTCAAAGGAGTGAAGGCCCGATGAAAGCTCGGATCGCTTTCATCTGCTAGCTCGTTGGCCAGAAATTTCTGTAAATCCACCAACGACATGACCTCGGTCGTCTTGTCGGGACGTTGCGTCTCCATAGGGGCCTCCCGCGACCATCATACCCGAACCAGCGAGCGGTAGCGAAGCAGTCTCGCGGAATAACCGCGGGCTTGCTTCGGGGCTAGACCCCTCGCAAGTTCAGGAGGGAATATCCAACGCATCGCACAAGCGCTGGATCTCCTGAAGCTGGCTCCGCCAATCGGTTTCCTTTACTTCGAATACGAGCTTTTGATCGGGGGTCATCGAATACCGATCATCGGGGTCCTTTTGGATGAGACGAACCAGTTTTTCGGGACTGGCAGGGGTGGACGGAGCAAACTGGAGGGAGGTTTTCTTTGCCCCGCAGCTCATTCTAATTACATGCAAGCGCTTGAGATAGAGCTTAATTCGCATGAGGCCCAAGAGATTCATCACCTCGTCCGGCAACTCTCCGAAGCGATCTCGGATTTCTGTCTCGATTTCCGAAACGGTTTCTTCATTCTCAATGCTCGATAGTCGACGATAAAGAAGCACACGCTCGCTGATATCGGGCAAATAGTCTGGAGGAAACGAGGCCGCGATCTTCATGCTGATCTCGGGCTCGATATCGATCTTTTTCGCTTCGCCTCGGTGAGCGCGCATGCTTTCTTCCAAAAGCTCGAAATAGAGATCTACCCCCACCGCCGCCAAATGCCCCGACTGTTCTTTTCCCAAAAGATCGCCCGCCCCACGAATTTCCAAATCATGGCTTGCGACACTAAACCCGCTGCCCAGTTCCGTATAGCGTTGCACCACTTGAAGACGTTGTTTTGCATCTTCCGTCATTTGATTTTCCCCAGGGACTAGGAGGTAACAATAGGCGCGTTTTTCCGAACGGCCGACTCGCCCCCGGAGCTGATAAAGCTGCGCAAGCCCGAAGCAATCCGCCCTATCGATGAGAATCGTGTTCGCTCGAGGAATATCCAGACCGGACTCGATAATGGAGGTCGTGAGTAGAATCTGCGCTTCGCCTTGATAGAAGCTCAGCATCTTCTTTTCTAGCGTTTCTCCGTCCATCTGGCCGTGCACGATTTCAATTTTAACTTTCGGTAAAAGCTCTTTCAGCTCTTCTCCGACTTTGAAAATTGTCTCAATGCGATTGTGAACGAAAAATATTTGCCCTTCGCGCGCAAGCTCATTCGTGATCGCTTCGGCGATCACTTCCGGAGAATGGCGACATACAAAGGTGCGTACAGAAAGCCGATCGGGCGGTGGTGTTGTGATAATGGAAATCTCTTTAATGCCCGACATCGCCATATTCAAAGTCCGAGGGATGGGGGTGGCGGTCAAAGAAAGCAAGTGTACAGATTCGGTCAGCTTCTTCAGTCGTTCCTTATGAACCACACCAAAACGGTGCTCCTCATCGACAACCGCAACTCCCAAATTCTTAAAGCCGATGTCCGAAGAAAGTAGGCGATGAGTGCCAATGAGAATATCGACCTTTCCCTCTTTGGTTTCACTCAAGATCCTTTTTGTTTCAGTGGCCCCCCTCAGCCGGGAAACCATCTCCACCCGCGTCGGGGTGTTCTTAAATCGTCTCCTAAAGTTTTCATTGTGTTGGAAGGCCAGGACTGTCGTCGGCACAAGCACCGCCACCTGCTTGCCTTCTAATACCGCGCGGTAGGCGGCGCGCATTGCCACTTCCGTCTTTCCATAGCCCACGTCTCCGCATACCAAACGATCCATGGGATGGGGCTGACTCAAGTCCAACATCACATCATCGATGGCCTTTTGTTGATCGGGCGTCTCATCGAAGGCGAATTCCATTTCGAACTGCACGAAGTCCGCTCCGGCGGGCGAAAATGCATGGGCGGGAACGAGTTTGCGAAGGGCATGAATCTTCAAGAACTCGGCGGCGAGCTCTTGCACTGCCTTCTGCGCTTTCCCTTTGGCCTTTGCCCAGCGATCCCCACCGAGCTTGTCGAGCTGAGGCCCGGCGCCTTCGCCACTCACATATTTTTGAAGCACGTTCAGACGATAAACGGGAATATAGAGTTTATCCCCTTCCCTATACTCGAGGAGAACGTAATCATTTTCGATTCCCTGGAAGTTCATCGTTTTCAACCCCAGGTAGCGACCAATTCCAAACTCTCGATGCACGACATAATCATTCACTTCGAGATCACGGAAGCTGGAGAGAAGTCGCGCGGGATCGCTTGCCGATGTCCACGAAGAGGATTTTGCAACTCGCTTCTTGCTTCCAAAGATCTCCTCTTCGCTCAAAAGTACCCACTTCATTTGAGGGTAAATGCGACTTTGTGAAAGAAAGCCTCGCCAGAGTTGCACCATCGAAAAATCGGCGCTCAAGAGAGAGGGAAAAGCGGCCGAACCTTCCGCAGCTCTTTGAAACGAAAGGCCATAGGGGTTGAATAATCCCACCACGCGATCCATATGGGTCTGCGTATGGCAAACGATCTGTACCCGAAACCCAAGCTCAATCCATTCCTTTAGTTGCCGGGCGATTCCCTCCAACACCGGGTGTGAGGAAGGGCTATGGGCCCCTTCTCTTTGCAAATGAACGGGATCGCTCTGCCAACTCCAATCCCCTTCCCCTTCTTGAAACGCCTCGAAAAATTTAGAACCCTCTCGTCCTAGCAGAGCTCGAAATTCGTCGGTATTTAAAAAGAGCTCTTCTCTCGTCGCTATAGGGGTCGGTTCCTTTTCGAAAAGCTCCAGGCTTTTATGAAGACGCGGCAGCTCCACCTCGAGCGCCATCTCTTCGATCTGGTTCTTCCCGTCCCAAAAGAGGTGCGTATCCGAAGGAAAATATTCCAAGAATGCACTCGACCCACGCGAGAGCAGGGGAAAGAGAAAGAGGAAGTCCGAAGTCACAACCCCCTCTTGAATCTTCAAAATGAGCTCATCTCGCTTGGCTTTGGGAATTTCGAGATTATCGAGGCGATCTTTCACTTTTCCCGCTGCAACCACGAACTCGTCACCATGAGGAACGAGAGATTGCCCAACTGGAATGACAAACGCCTTCTCGATCTTATCGAGGGAACGTTGGCTTTTTGCATCGAAGAATCGGATTTCCTCAATCAGGTCGCCAAAAAACTCGATGCGAATCGGCTGAGCGTAGAGAGGGCAAAAGATATCGATCACCCCACCTCGCACGGAAAAAATCCCCGGATCATAAGCGCTGGGTTGTCTCTGATACCCCGCCTCAAGAAGTGCTTGGATGAAATCATCCCGATCGAGCTCGTCGTTAGGGGCCAAGACTTTCGTCGCGCGCAAAAACTCTTGAGCCGGAAATACTTTCTGAAGAAGCGTCGTTACGGTCGCGATGAAAACTCGGCGCTCTGGGTTATTGAGCGCCTGAAAGAGGCCAACGTTTCGCTCGCATAAGCTTTCTGGATTCGGAAGAAGCCCCCGATAATAGTCGAATTCTACAGGAGGAAGGTAATGCACCCGATCGCTCGCGGCTAAACCGGCGAAAAACTGAAAACTCTCCACCGCCTCACGTGCTTCGGAAGAGGTCGCAAATACGGCGAGAATGGGGCGCGTGGATCGTTGGTGCTGTGCTGCCAGCACCATGCCTTTGGCGAGTGGGTCTAGGCCCACCAATCGGCGGGCGGCTGGTGGCAGCTCCTCAGTTTCCCCTAGCCAGTGGGGTAGACTCAAGCCCACTCCTCTTTAAGTCCACGACTCATGAGCTCCGAAAGAGCTTTTTGAGGAGTGCCGTCGCGATAAATGATTTTGTTCACCTGTTCGGTGATGGGCATCTCGATACCCGATTTCTGAGCTAGCTCAAACGCCGATTGCGCGGTGTAAACTCCTTCGGCGACTCCCCCTAGCTCGCGCTGAATGTCCGCTAGCTTTTTTCCCTCACCCAAGGACACGCCCACTCGTCGATTCCGGCTCAAGGGGCCAGTGCACGTCAGGATCAAATCTCCCATTCCGGCGAGGCCGAGAAAGGTCATGGGATCAGCTCCACGCTTCAACCCCATGCGCGTGATCTCAGCGATCCCACGATTAATAATCGCGGCCTGCGCGTTGTAGCCCAACTTCAATCCCGTTACCATCCCAGAGGCAATCGCAACTACGTTCTTCAGAGCGCCCGCTAGCTCGACCCCCGGCACATCAGTCGATCGGTAAGCTCTAAAATAAGGAGTTGAAAGTTGGTGTTGAACCTCTTTCAGAACAGACTCGTTCTTCGAGGCAAGCGTCACCAACGTCGGTAAGTGCTGCACGACTTCCTGAGCGAAACTCGGCCCTGAAAGAATGATGTAAGGAGAGGAAGGTGCGACTTCCGCAAAGATCTCACTCACCGTCGCATTCGTTCCAACCTCAATTCCCTTCGACGTGTTGATGAGGGGTTTTCCTGCGAGCTCTTTCGCAACCGGAGAAAAGACTTTTCTAATCTGTTGTGTCGGAATCGAGCAAACAACCCAATCCGCTTCCGCAATTGTGCCGTTTAAGTCGGTCGAAGCTTTCAGGGAGGGGCTGAGTTTAAAGCCCTTCAGATACTTCGAGTTCATATGAAGTTTCAGGATTTCATCCACGGTAATGGCATCCCGCCCCCATAGCGTGACCGACGAGCCCGCATCGCAAAACACATTCGCCACTGCGGTTCCCCAACTCCCGCATCCGATAACGGCAATATTCTTAGTACTCATGGACTGTTTCTAACCTAAAATAACCAGAAATAGCCAGGACGACTACAACTAGCGACATCTATTTCCCTTTCGCTAGTTTAATGTTTTTCTCGTAGACCTCTTGATAGAAATTCACTTTCGGATCGGCTTCCATCGCCTTGAGATAGGATCTCGCGGCGGCAGCGGGAGATTCCTGTTTTTCCTCGAGAATTCCAATGTGAAAATGGAAAAGGCCCATGAGTTGCGGCTTGTGTTTGAACTCGCTCTGGATGCGGGCAAAAGTGACTCGGGCCGCCTTTAAGTTTTTCCGATGATAGTCCAGCAGAAACTCCGCCATCAAAACGTTTGGGTGAGTGGCATCCATTTCTTTTGCGTGTTTGATGAATTTTTCTGCTTCGTCGTATTTCGCCTGTTCGGTCAACACCGTGGCCATATCGCTCCAGGTGGCAACCGCCTCGGGATGACGCTTCCATTCCCCTCGATAAAATCTCTCGCGCGAAAACATGCGAGAAACCCGCGACTCCAGCCCCATTCCCAAGGCCACGGCATAAAATAAAACAATGACCGACAAGATCCGCACGGGACGCCGACTAAAGCGGGCCACGGCACACCAAATTCCATAAATTAGAAGGGTAAATAGGGAGGCCGCGGGGAAATACCAATAACGCTCGGATCCGATGTTCATATTGGGAATCGCAAGATAAATTCCACTCGATGCGCCGAGAATGACTCCCCACACGCGCAAGAATCCGCCACAGTAGTAGAGCCATCCGAGGACTCCAATCCAAAGTGAGATAAAGGCCGCGGCCCCTTGGACGCCCCAGTGGATTCCCAATCCGACCCGTTCTTGAAGACGCACAATCGTCAATCCATGACCAGAGAGTGTCTTGTAAATTCCCTCGAAAAGCGCGGAAGCAGCAAGACGTAGGTGAAGCGGGACCTCGAGTATATTAAGCCCAATCACGTCGTCATAAGGGAATTCCGATTGAGCGTCCAAGGTGAGAAGACAAAGAAGAAGTCCCACCCAAAATGTCTGTGCCACGCCGATTGCCAGAGCCCCTCGCCATTTCAAGCTTCCAGTGACCCACCCGGTGATGAGCACTGCCACCGGCATCGTAAAAGCAAAGGTTTCCTTACTGAAGGTGGCGAGTCCTAAACTTAGAAAGAGGCAAGAAAACCAAAAAAGTCGGTGGCGCGAAGTTCCGATTTTTTGCACAGACAGCATTCCCGAAAGTGTGAATAAGGCGCCTAAGATATCCATGCGAAACCAAGTAACTCCGATGGCCTCGGTGTGAATCGGCGCCAAAGCAAAAAGAAGAGCAACCCAAAAGGGAAATTGCCTGGGAATATCGGACGTGAGCCGCCTGCGAAACGCATGGAGGTTCGCATAAAGAAGAAAAACCACGGCGGCATGGAGCAAAAGGGAGAGAATCCGGTGCTGCCCCACCATGCCGTGTCCCCACCATTGCCCCCAGGCCAGGAAAAAATTCGAAACAGGCTTCGAGGGTTTCAGAACAAAATGGAAAATATCGGAGAACTTCCGGACCGCCTTCAAGTTGTAGTTGTTTTCAATGAGCTGAATATCGTCCCAGAGATGCACTCCGCCGATCAGAGGAACGTACGGAAGGGTCGCTGCGGCAAAAAGAACACAGAACGCTCGAAAGTGAAGACGGATACGACGGATAACTCCCCCAAACTCCGCGATTTTAGCACATTAGAACCAGGGGAATTCTTGACAGGCCTACCCCTGCACGATAGTTTTCGTCGCGAGATTTTGTAATTTCAACTACTTAGAGGAGAAAAAAAGCCGGTGGAAACGGGCTTTATTTCGGCATTTTGGTTCTTCGTCATCGGTGCGGTCACCGTCCCTCTTATGTTAGGCATCGGCTGGCTTCTCCGCCCCAGGTCCAAGCCCACTATAAATTCCTCCATCGCCTATGAGTGCGGAGAAATGCCGGTGGGAAGTCCTTGGGTGAAGTTCAATATCCGCTTTTACGTTGTCGCGATTATTTTCATCATCTTCGACGTGGAAGTAGCTGCGATTTTTCCCGTCGCAACTCTCTATAAGGGGGCTGTCGATGCCGGAAATGTCGGCCTAATCTTCTCGGAAATCTTTCTCTTTATCGCTTTGTTGTTGGTCGGTCTTCTTTACTGTTGGGTCCGAGGGGACCTGGAGTGGGTAAAGGGAGTCGCTAGACCGTTACCCAAGAAATAACTTTTTATGAACGCCCAGTCCGCAGCATTCGCAAACACCATGAAAGACACCCTAGGGGCGATCCCCCTATTTAGTTTCGTACCTTTTTGGGGCTGGGCAGCTCTTTCCGCGTTCCTCGTCATTTACCTATTGGCCCTTCCCTTTGGTGGACTTGCGACTTACGTCGAGCGTAAGATCGCGGCCGACATTCAAGATCGCATCGGACCGAATCGAGTGGGCCCCATCGGCATCCTTCAATTCCTTGCCGACGCGGTCAAAATGCTCGCAAAAGAGGATTTCATTCCCGCAGGCGCGGACAAATTCCTCTTTAATTTGGCGCCGGTTCTCGTCGTCATGGGGACATGCGCGGCCTTTGCCTGCTTGCCGCTCGGGCAGTACCTCATCGGCGCCGACATCAATATAGGCGTTTTCTACATCCTAGCTGTGACAACGCTAATTATTCCCGGGATTCTTTTGGGCTCTTGGGGCTCGCAAAATAAGTGGTCGCTCCTGGGCGGACTTCGCGCCGCCGCTCAGATTGTCAGCTATGAAATCCCGGTCTCGCTTTCGATACTTCCCGCGATTCTCATTTCCGGCACTTTGCAAGTTGGGCTAATCGTCGATCAACAAGGTTGGGTATGGGGCGCAGAAAACGCGAGCCAATATCACTTCTGGAATGCTTTTCATAATCCCTTCACCTTTTTCTCGATGTTCCTTCTTTTCACCGGTGGGCTAGCCGAGACGAACCGTATCCCCTTCGATCTCCCCGAGGCGGAATCGGAATTGGTCTCGGGGTTCAACACGGAATTTTCCGGCATGCGCTTCGGTCTTTATGCCTTGGGCGAGTTCTGCGAAGTCTTCGTGATGGCCGCGATGGTAACCACACTTTATTTGGGAGGCTGGCATGTTCCGTTCGTGAACATCACCCAGCTTGGGTTCACGCTGCCAGTGGGGCTCGTGATTCTCATCCAGCTCACGATGTTCATGGTGAAAACTCTTGCCCTTGTTTTTGTTGTGATGTGGCTGCGCTGGACCTTGCCCCGCCTTCGCGTGGATCAATTGATGGGCCTTTGCTGGAAGGGTTTGGTTCCGCTGGCTCTTGTGAACGTTCTGGGAACCGCAATATGGATGTGGGTATTCAAGGGCCAGTCGCTGGCTCAGTTGCTATACAGAATGTTTTCCTAAAGGAGTAATGAAGTGTCCCGAGGTTTACAGCTTATCCTAGTTCTCTCGCAGCTTCTGACGCTGGGATCGGCCGTTCTTGTAGCCTTGCACCCCAACATACTTTACGCGTCCATCTCACTTCTATTCACCTTCTTGGGTGTGACTGTGATGTTTGTTTACGCAGGCGCGGATTTTTTGGCAGGAGCCCAGGTCATCGTTTACGTTGGTGGCGTTACGATCCTTATCTTGTTCGCCATCATGCTCACTCAGTGGCTCTATCAAGTAAGCCTGCGTGATGTGGGAACCAAAATTGTCGTTCCGGTCCTTATCGGCGCGGCAGTATTATTTTTCCTCCTGCCGGGACTTAAGGAACTAGGAAACATTGTCCTCACCGTGCCCCCCGAAAAAATGGAAGAGTTCGCGGCCCTGCCAAAAACAGCACTCATTGGCCAAGCACTATTGGGCAATTACGTTTTGGCGTTTGAGGGAATTACCATTCTTCTTTTGGGTGCGCTCGTCGGAGCCGTTTGGATTGCGAGGCCCAAGTGACGTTACTTACGAATTTCCTGGATTGGGCGACGGGCCTCCACGGCTACTTAACTGTGGGCGCTATCTTATTATCCCTTGGAATAGTAGGCGTGCTCTCGCGAAAAAACGCGATTGGTATTTTGCTGGGCATCGAGCTCATCTTAAATGCGGCGGGAATCAACTTTGTAATCTTTAGTAAATACCGGACGGCATCTATCGACGGGCAGGTGATCACGCTTTTTATCATTTTGATCGCTGCCGCCGAAGCGGCCGTGGCCCTTGCGATCATTTTACGCTTTTTCCGTTTGAAACAGACCATCGATTCCGATGAGGCAAATATTTTAAGGAATTAATAAGCTATGGCTCAAACCTGCCTATGGATCGTATTACTCCCCTTTCTGGCCTTCTTGGTCCAGGTGTCTATTGGGAAAAAATTACCTCGGCATGGGGATTTCGTTTCAGTTTTGGCTATTTTCGGATCTTTCCTCCTTGCAGCAGCT